>CANJEF010000135.1 GCA_947472965.1 Sphingobacteriales bacterium | reverse complement strand
TGAAGGTATAATAGCGTTGCTTGGATATCTTTTCTGCATCAGGAGCGCTGGCAGCGGGGGTAACGCCTCCCTTATAATAATTCTGGACCTCCACTTTTGCATATTTTCCATTGGCCGTCCGAATCACAAGAATCTTCCCAGGAGCGGGAGTTATAAGGTTTACCGGTTGATTGTAAGAATACCAGGCTGAAGTGATTGCATAAGCAGTAGGCGCATTATCAACCTTAAAAGCAGAATCTGCAGAAATGGTTTTCAACTCTTCAAACGTACCAACCTGCAAAAATGCCCCACCATTACCTGGTCCGCTATTACCACCATTTATGATAATTGTAGTTCCTCTAAATCCAATGTCCCATTTTTTTGAATTCGAATCTACTGCGGCAACTATAGCATTAGACTCAAGACTGAAAAAAGCAAACTTACCTGCACCGATGGGTCGGCCATTGACAATCTGTACAATCGTATCTGCCGGTAAGGAATTTACAGTATTTGTAATTACCGTCTCAACAACGGGTGCAACGGTATCCTTTTCGCATGAGGCGAAAAAAATAGCAGCAAGGGAAAGCGTAGTAAAAAGTCCTGAATTTCTCATTGTCGTCTCGTTTAATTTATATTAAAAATGAATTTGAAAATTTACGTATGCTGTTCTTCCAGGAGTACCCGGAAGGTTGATAATATCTTTATAGTTGAATAGGTTATCGATGCCGGCCATGATATCCCATCTGCTATTTTTGTTGTAACCTGCGCTGAGATTGAGTTGCATATATCCCTTCGCAAATTCATCGATGCGGTTGATCAAGCCATTTCCATCTACATCATTTGTCCCCCACTTGCCTCTCTGCACCAAGCGGGCAGTAGTGAAAAATCCGTTGGGTGACTCATAGGTTAGCTTCAAGTTTGCACTATGCTTCGACCTATATGGTAATCCACCATAGCTTGATGTTTTCATTCTAGAAACCTTAGCAGTTTCTGCATCACGTTCAAACACATCTCCTTTTTTGATTGATTTCAACATGTCCTTGTCGGCAGAATACAGATATTGGTAGCCCGCCCTGATGGCAAGGTGCTTGATTATTTTTTTACCCATTTCAAGCTCGACGCCTTGCGTAATTGCATTTTTCAAATTGAAGTAACTGAATATTTGACCACCGCTTTTTTTGAAGGCGATCACATCCGTCACAATCATATTGCGGATATCGTTTCTGAATAAATTTATTTTGACATCAGTCTCCGCTGGTAATTTTATTTTCAAACCCATATTCAGTCCACCTGACACTTCCGCCTTCAAAGAAGATATCCCATTGTATGCAGGAGTGGTCTGTTCTATTTGATTCAATGCTTGCAGGCGATTCACTTCCTCTTTGGCCAATTCGGTTCCAAACACTGAGTAGGACCCTGCAGCAACGTTGGTGAAATTCAGGTATAGCTGACGAAAGTCGGGAGCCTTGAACCCTTTTCCGTAGGAAAAATTAAAGGATATGTTATCAGAGAACTTATATTGAAAAGCTGCCTTTGGACTAAACACAGATGCATAGGCCTTGTTAGCATCGTATCGGAAACCAAGGATCAGCGTTGTTTTTTTATTGATATTTTCTTCATGCTGCATGAAGAAATAGGCAATGCTGTTCATTCTTATTTTTTCCAATGAATCGTAGCGATTGGATCGCACGCTTTCATAGATCATGCCACCCCCTACAGTGAGTGATGACTTTTCTCTGATGTGCCAATCGGTTTGATTTTCCAACCTATTGAAAGATTGGGCAAATGTATCATCGTACCCAGCAGTTATATTTTTAACAGACAATTCCTGTAGTGCCTTGAAGCCTGTAAAGTAGCCGCGAAAGTTTGAACTGATTTTTTTACTTGGCTTGAATTGAATGGTGGGATTGAGATTAAACTCATTGTTTTTTTCAAATCCTTTGGAAAGGATTGTATTTCCCCCATTTTGCACAGCAATTGAATTATTGATATAGGTATTGTTGTGTCTGGCGGTGAGGGAGAATTTTAGTTTCGGATTGAGTGCATAGCCTAAAATAAGTTGTTGGGTAGAACGCCAAAAAGGTTCAATTGTTTTTTGAATGGAATTAGGCTTCAGGCTATACCCTTCTGAAGTATTGTAATCAAGATTCACTTGAAGATCCAATTTATCAATTCTTCTGATAAGGTCTATGGACCCATTGATGGTATTGAATCTTCCATAACGCAATCCCAAATCAGATTTCCTTGCACCCGACTGGTCTGTAATTATATTAATCACGCCACCCATTGCTTCCGAGCCGTAAAGACTGGAGGAAGGGCCTTTGATGATTTCAATTTTTTTTATTCCTCGGATTGAAATGCGGGAAAGATCGAGCACACCACCTGTTCGGCCAATCAAGGGTTCGCCATTAAGGAGGATCAAGGTGTATTCAGATGATAAGCCCTGCACCTGAACACCCTTACCAAAATTATCAACCACTGCAATACCTGTTTGTTCAGATAGGATTTCATTTAAACGCAGTGTACCGCTTTGGAAAATGGTTTTTGAGGAGATGATTGAAGCCGGGACGGCAACATTTCCCAGAAGGCGCGGCGAACGTGTTGCTGTAACAACAACCTCATTAAGATCGATTGCCAAGCTGTCGGAAATGGATTGTGCTTGAGCAGAAATATTGACCAGAAAAACTAAAAAACACGCTATTCTTTTCATTGTTGCATTCAAGCTGCAAATGTGGCAAACCGAATGATTAATTTAATCATGAGATTGTCAGATTGAATGCATGCTATTAATTATGACAGGGTGATGACAAAAGAAGGGAGACTTGTCCTAAAAAAAGTTAATGTCATCTCGATTAGTTTTAAAATCCACCACCCCGTATTCTATGGTTAAAAACAAATATTTTTAATCATCAGGCTGCAAATTTAAAAGTATCAACAAAAGGGGTCCCTCTTTTCACTACGGAAAAGATCCTTGCCAGTAGTTTACATCGGACATTGTTAAGTACAAGCATTTTTGATTTTCCTTCTGCTACCTTATATTCATAATACACTGCCATCTGTTTATCAAATTTTTTTGCATTCAAAGCACAGAGGTTAAGCAGTGCTTTCATTTTTTTATCGGCTAAATGATTCACTTTCGTTCTGCCTTTGATGGATGATCCGGAACTATATTCAAACGGTGCAACGCCTGCGTAGCAAGCCATTTTTCGCCAGTTCTCAAAAGACTTAAAACCTTTTGTTACTGCAATCATATACATGGCAGTTTGTGGTCCTACGCCTGGTACAGATGTAATCAATTCATATTGTTTGGATAGCTGTTCATTGGCTTTAATGAGTTCTTTCATTTTAGCTTCTAGCTTTTCTAAAGCCTTTTGCAATTGACCAATGACTGTTTTATTTACTTTTAAAACTGATTTCAAAACCTCGTGGGGCATAAATCCCTGATTCTCACTCGTAGTTTTAAATTGATTAATAGCCTTAACCACCTTGTCACGCTCTGCTATCAATACTTTTAGCTCCAAGATGTCTTTCTCTGGGATCTTACTTAGAATCAATTTGTGTTGATGTGTTAGAGCATAAAAAGCAATGTCTTTAGAATCAGTTTTGTCATTTTTGCCTCTGGAAATACCCTTGCTGCGTTTGATTTCAATAGCCGGAATCATCCAATAATCCAGCCCTGCTTCTGAAAAAAAACAGGCAAGCGGTAATGAATAAACTCCTGTATCCTCAAAGCTGACGAGTAGTTCATTGGTGCTGATTTTTAACTTGTCAATACGCTTAAGCATTTGCTGAATACCAATTTTATTATTGGGTACCACAAAATGCTCAATACGATTAGATGAACTACTGATTAAAAGGCTGACATCTAACTTTAATTTGGAGACGTCAATTCCTACGTAACATTCATAATTTTTCATAAATTTGATTTAAGGGAAATAAAATGTTGAACTGCTTTAAAACCTTTATTAGACCTTAATGTCTATCATTCTATTTGAAGCCATTCAACTAACTCGAAGAGAAAGGCAGAAGACTAATACGGGGTCAAGGTCATAGTACCTAGTCACTGAGATAGTTCACTTCTGCTTCTCTTTGAGAAAATTATTCCAAATTCATTAAAGTTCAAAGTAAAGGTCACCGATGTCGGATCGCTTCGCTCTCTGACTTGTCCTAAAATAGGTTTACACAAAAACTATTTAAATGGATGAGATAAATCGATCATCATTTCGTCGGTATTTTAGCCTTGAGGACAAGCATTTTATCATTAAAGATTATTTACGGAGTGGAGTTTCCAAGGATGAGATTTGGCGCAAGTACACAGGGAAGACGGATCATGGAATTTTAATCCGCTGGATGAGGAAGTTAGGATACTTGTCAAGTAATCCTCAATTAAAGCCTAAACTTGCTGTAAATATCAACGCGATGGGCAAAAAAGTAATTATTCCGCCTGAAGTTGCAACGGATAATTTTGAGGTTCAGCAGATGAAAAAACGCATTGCTGAGCTGGAAAAACAGTTAAAGGAAGCAGAACTGAAGGCAATCGCTTTTTCAACGATGGTGGATATAGCAGAACAAGAGTTCAAGATCCCTATCAGAAAAAAGTTCAATACCAAACCATAGATTGTATGTGGAAGCATCTTCCACGCATAAGCTTAGGCAAGTTATGCGGATGGTTTGGTATAACCAGACAAGCCTATTATCAAAGCAGTAAAGAATCTGTGCAAAGGGCACTCAAAGAAGATTTAATTCTTGAGGAAGTTAGGAGCATACGCAGAGATCATCCAAGGATGGGCACGCGTAAACTCCATGGTAAACTAGTGCCGTTTCTTGATGCACATCAGATCAAACTGGGCAGAGATGGATTGTTTGATTTATTATCAGCAAACTATCTGTTGGTGCGCCGTAGAAGGAGAACTGTAAGAACCACAAACTCTTTTCATTGGCTACGCAGATATCCAAACC
>CANJEF010000134.1 GCA_947472965.1 Sphingobacteriales bacterium | reverse complement strand
TCAAGAACGGGCAAATGATTGAGGTCAAATTTTTCTATGACTTCAATGGCATTAGCAACCGAGTCCTGAATTTCGAGTGTTTTAATGTGTTGGTCCGATAATTGACTGCAATTTGTCATGGTATGGAAATTAGACCAATATTACTATGAATTTGCTGCAGAACTATTCAGTTTTCGTAAAAATTCATCAAGTATCTTGTTAAATTCTCCGGGCACTTCCATCATCGGTGCATGCCCACAATGATCGATAAAATGCAATTCACTGTTTTTGATGAGTTTATTGAATTCTCTTCCTACAAATGGTGGTGTAATACAATCATTATTACCCCAGATCAATAATGTTGGCAATTGGATTTGTGACAACTCCTCACCGAGGTTGTTTTTGATGGCACTTCGGGCCAGGGATATCACCTTTAAGATCTTCATCCTCTCATTCACAATCTGATAAACCTCATCTACCAATTCTTTAGTGGCTGTATTGGGATCATAAAAAGTAATCTCTGTCTTTTTCTTAATGTACTCATAATTCCCACGCTTGGGATAGGAATCCCCCATTCCATTTTCAAAAAGACCAGAACTACCAGTTAAAATAAGAGACCTGATACGGTCATGTGCTTTGAGTACATGAATCAATGCAACATGTCCGCCAAGCGAATTGCCCATGAGGTGAATGTTCTTATAATCCCTGTGTTCGATGAATTTATTAAAGAATTTTTCGAGTCCGCCCACTGTGGTATGAAGGAGGTCCAACTCAAAAAGTGGAAGCAATGGCACAATAACCTTGTGAGTTTTCATAAAATGCTCTATTACCCCTGAGTAGTTACTCATGGCACCAAAAAGACCATGAAGCATTATAATAGGCTGACCCTCACCCTCTTCAATGAATTTATATTTTCCGTCCTGATGAATTGTATAGGTCATGCAATTGGTTTGAATTAGAACAAAGAAAAGTAAAATGCCTGATATATGGTAATATTAAGCTGATACCCATCGCTGATTACAGCACCTTATCCGTCTTATCCTTTATAAAATCAGCCGAATTACTGAATAGGTTTTTTATATCAGGAAGCCACTTGCCATATTGAGTTGTTGTCCAATTCCCCAGTTTCAATAGGTATTCCTGGGTTTTTGATGCCGAATCAACCTCAACGACACCAAATTGACGGAGATAGAGCAGTATGATGGATAAAAAGCTCAAGTATATAAAAGCATAAACAAGCACCCCTAGCAACCTATTAGCCCATCCCAGCAGGATGGTTTCAGCTGCTTTTTCAATAATCTTACCTGTTAGCCTTACTACAATGATAGCTGCCAGCATAATGGCAATAAATGCCAAAAATGAATACCACTTGCTATCCGAACCAGCTGAATCCTTGAAATAACCCGCCAGTTTGCCAGACAAATGCAGGGCTAAAACGGTAGCAATAAAATAAGAGAGCAGCACAAATAAGGACATGATCAGTCCTTTTGTCCAGCCTTTGTAAATGGCTATCACCAATAACAAAGTAGCAATGATGTTTAATACCATAGTATTGTTTTAATCTTAGGCACCAAGCAATTCCTTTACCACAGCAGAAATCGCTTTTCCATCTGCCTTACCTGCGAGTTTTTTTGTTGCCAAGCCCATCACTTGGCCTAAGGCCGACATACCAGAAAGGCCAGACTCTTTAATCACTTCGGCTACAGCCAGTTTTATTTCTTCAGCAGTCATTTGTTTTGGCAAGAATTGTTCAATCACGTCCACTTCCTCTCTTTCCTTTAAGGCAAGATCATTTCTTCCCTGCTGTTCAAATACCTCAATGGAATCCTTGCGCTGTTTGACAAGTTTTTGCAGCATTTTTATTTCAGCCTCTGCAGTTATGCCTGCAGCTGCACCTTCTGCAGTTTTTGCTAGTATAATGGCAGACTTGATTGCCCTTAATGCACGCAAGCCTTTTTCATCTCTTGCCAACATTGCTTTCTTAAGTTGCTCATTGATGGTTAGTTCAAGACTCATAAAAAATGATTTAAGTTATATGAATAGTTTTTTGATAGTTAACACCAAGGGAGTAGGAAATTCTACTACCAGGAAATCAACCATTATTGCTTTTGCAGTTCCCTGAATTTTGCATAAAACCCCTTTGCAAAATCTTTCATCTCCCCTACTAGCTCTTTTTGGTGGGTTGCCCTTTCGAAGGTATCTGCCATTGTCATCATGGTTTGATAGTAGAAGTCAGCCATCTCATCTACCATCATTTCTTTTGTCCATAAATCAATGCGCAAAGCAGCTTTCTCTTTACCATCCCAAAATGAGATCATCATGGCTTTTGCCTCCTGCTTTTCTTCACTGCTGGATTGGGTTGCACTCCACATTATTTGATGGGGAATCTTTTGATCATCAAGGTTTACGTCGATTGAAATTGTTGATTGGGTCATTTTACAAAATTATATTGCAAAGATAAATGAATGAGCCATGCAAAATGGGTAGAAGGCATTCCTATATTACGGATCGGCAAATGATAACCATGGAATTATTATTTCACCTTGCAACTACCAATGGTTTAGCCTTGTGACTTCATCCTTGAAATTCCAGTTCCAATCATTTCATTTCGCACCTGTTCATCCCTGTATATACGCATCAGCTTATCACCAATATCAGCCGGATCTTTTTCATCAAAAAACATACCAGCCATGCCAGCCATTTCGCTGTGTACGGAATTTTCAGGAGCAAGGACAGCAACCCCAGCCTTCATCGCCATGGGGATCGGCATACCAAAACGTTCCCACCTGATGGAGTGCAGAAGTGCATAGGCGGAAGAAAGCAGTTCAATTCGTTCCTCAGCCGACAAAACTCCTGTCATAATAAGATCGTCCCGGAATTTGTATGTTTCAATGGACTGCATGAAACTTTGTGAATATTTCCCTGTAACACCAGACATGACAAGTTTCATATTGCTCCCAAATTTTTTTTTGAAGATAGAAAAGCCCTTCAGCAATTCAATCAAATTGGCCGTGGGGTGGATGGGCCCAGTGTATAAAAAATAGGCATTGCCCTCCGCGAACTTATAACGAACAATATCTTTCGCATCATCATCTAGTGGTTGAATATTTTCTTCCACATGGGGTTTGATTAACCTGGTTTTACTTGTTGATGAAGGATAGATTGATTCTAATCTCTCTTTCGTGATATCGGAAAAAAGCAAAATCTCCCGCGCATCCCGAACAGCTCTTTTTAACAAGGCCCCTTCCCTATAGCGCTCCCAAATCCCCATTCCATTGCCCTTTTCAAGATGGAATAAGTCATACACAACATACTGATCAAAGTCGATTTTTATAGTTGCAGTCTGATCAAGTATGCCTTGGTATGCTGGTGGAATTTCCTGCTTCTGATACATGATACAAAGTTAACATTTAGCAGGTAAAGAGAATGAAGTAGGAGTTTGCAACAGAATCAGGCATGGCATTCATTTTTCAATGCTGTAACTTGCAAATAAATAACAAAGCCAAACAGCATGAAGCCTTCTACAAAATTCATACACGCAGGGGCGCACCCAGACCCCAGCACGGGCGCCATCATGACCCCAATATACCAGACTTCAACGTATGTTCAGGAAGCGCCTGGCGTAAACAAAGGTTATGAATATGCACGCTCACAAAATCCAACCAGAAAGGCATTGGAAGAAGCACTTGCCGTGATTGAAGAAGGAAAATTTGGATTGGCATTCAGCAGCGGAGTTGCAGCTACTGATTCGGTCATGAAATTATTGAAGCCCGGAGATGAAGTGATTGCAGCCAATGACATGTATGGCGGCACCTATAGGCTGTTCAGTAAAATTTATGAAAAATTTGGTATCGTTTTTCACTATATCAATATGAGCAAGGTTGAAGATATTCAAGCTTGCATTAATAATAAAACAAAATTGATTTGGGCAGAAACGCCCACCAATCCGCTGATGAACATTGTCGATATAAAAAGCGTGGCTGAACTATCAAAAAAGCACAACCTATTGCTTTGTGTTGACAATACTTTTGCATCACCTGCCTTACAAAATCCATTAACCCTGGGGGCCGATATTGTAATGCACTCTTCCACCAAATACCTCGGTGGCCACAGCGATGTAATTCAAGGGGCATTGGTAATGAATAATCAGTCATTGCGTGATGAATTATATTTTATCCAAAAAAGTTGTGGTGCCGTACCTGGACCCATGGACTGCTTTCTGGTGTTGCGTGGCATCAAAACACTGGGCATTCGCATGGAACGCCATTCAAAAAATGGCGCTGCTATTGCGAAGTTTTTACAAGCCCACCCTTCCATTAAAAAAGTATACTGGCCCGGCTTTACAGATCACCCAGGGCATGAAATTGCCAAATCTCAGATGTCAGACTTTGGAGGCATGATCAGCTTCGAACTTAAAGACGAATCCATGGAAGCTGCGATAAAAGTGCTCTCAGGAACCAAACTCTTTTCACTTGCAGAAAGCCTTGGCGGTGTTGAATCATTGATCAATCACCCCGCTACCATGACCCATGCATCCATTCCAAGGGAAGAAAGAATCAAAAACGGGTTGAGTGATACGCTCATCAGACTAAGTGTTGGAATAGAAGATGCAGATGACCTCATTGAAGATCTTGACCAAGCCATCAACCAAGCAAAGAAAGATTGATGATTCTTCATGAGAAAAAATAAATTGGATGAACTGAAACTATTTCTCGACAATGCATTAGGGGAATATAATCAGCATTCCTTTATTGAAAGGGATCCCATTTCTATACCACATCGTTTTAGGATCAAGCAAGACATTGAAATTGCTGGATTCTTTGCAGCAATTTTTGCATGGGGAAACAGGACCACCATCATCAACAAATGCAATGAACTGATTCAGAAAATGGATAATGCACCATATGATTTCATTATCCATCACAAGGAAACCGATTTGAAAAGGTTCTTGGAATTTAAACACAG
>CANJEF010000133.1 GCA_947472965.1 Sphingobacteriales bacterium | reverse complement strand
TTTTCTTTGGGAAGATCGAAATGTATCATGTTGTTTTTTTTAGAATTTAATGGATGGTAAGTATTGGTTGTTTTTTGATTAGAGTTTCAAATCGCCCTCTTCCTTGAAGAGGTCAATCATTCCACCTTTTATAGAGTTCATGAATTCCTTGAAAGTCTTTGGTTTTTTATTAACCATTCGAATAACAACCTCTTCCTCTGGCTTTTCATTCAATTTCTCGGTCTGCATTAAAGTATTGCTATTCTCAGATTTCAATTCGTTTAAGCTCCCCTCGTAAACACTATACCCTTTTAGAATGAGTCCAATACAGGTTGCATACATGGGCTTTTCCATCCCTTCAATATGATTTCCTGCAAGGTGTTCATTGGGATATCCAATCCGGGCATTCAACCCAGTAACATACTCTGTAAGCTGGATGAGGTGCTTCATTTGTGATCCTCCACCAGTTAGCACAATACCGCCATTCAACATTTTATTGTCGAGGCCAACTTGCTTCAAATGAAATGTAACAAAAGCAAGAATTTCGCTCATCCGCGCTTGTATGATACCTGCAAGATTTTTGACACTAATGTCTTTTGATGGCAATCCGCGCAGACCTGGTATCTTGATGAATGCATTATTATGTGCTTCATCAGCAAGTGCACTTCCAAACTGAAGTTTCATTTGTTCTGCATGCGACTTCAATACGCCCAAGCCCATTTTAATATCGTTCGTTATGTTTTCACCACCGAAGGGTATAACAGCAGTATGCTTTAGTACACCTTCATGAAAAACTGCCAAGTCTGTTGTACCTCCACCAATATCAAGGATTGCAATACCTGCTTCGATATCTTGTTCACTCATAACAGCTGCTGATGATGCAAGCGGTTGTAGCATAAGATCTTTTACGCGAAGACCGGTGCTTTCAACACTTCTGTTAATATTCTTTATTGCATTTCTATCTCCAGTTATGATATGAAAGTTGGCTCCGATTTTAACGCCAGTTCTACCGATTGGATCGGTGATATTTTGAAAGTTATCAATGGTATATTCTTGTGGAATAACATCAATAATTTGATCACCAGCAGGTATATAGGTTTTGTATTGATCTTCAACCAATTGGTCGATTTCAAATTGCCTGATAACCTCATCCGTATGAATTCGAACCCGATCACCACGGGTTTGCAAACTTTTGATATGATGACCAGCCACGCCAACATAGACCTCCTTAACATCAAGTTCAGGGTTTGATTCGTAGCAATTTTTCATAGCCAGTTCAATTGCACGTATTGTCTGATCAATATTCAATACCATACCATGCTGTACGCCATTGCTTTTTGCCTCTCCAAACCCGAGGATTTCAAGTTTTCCGAATTCGTTTTTTCTTCCTGCAATGGCAACAACCTTGGTTGTTCCGATGTCAAGTCCTACAATGATAGGTTGATTGTTTGTCATGGATTTCTGTTTACTGTTATGGTTATCAAAAGTGTTTGAGGTATTGTTTTGCATTTTTCACTTATTTCTTATCTGATTGTTTAATGGTTATTTTACTATTCTCTTTATTTGCAGGCACATTCATTGCGTTCACTATAATCGCGGAAGATTCAATCGTGTCGGCTTCAATCATCGCTTCCATTTGTGAAGGTTCAATTTCTTTTTTTGAACAAATAACCTGATTCATAAACTGAAGATCAATATGATTATACTTATCCCAATGTTCGTTTTCGGTCATGTTGAGATACAAGGCACTTAGTTTTTTAAAAAGATGATTCCAGTCATCACGCATTCCAAGCATCACCCTTTGGTTACCTACCTGTGTAACAAGCTCAAAGGTGTTGTCGAAATTAATATTAACCGATTCTACCTGCGCCATCCAAAATGAATCAGCAGCAATAAACTTTGCCAACGATACAACCCTGGAGATTGTGTTGGAATCTTCACGCGACTTTTTAATTGGATTAAAATAGAAATTTGTGAATACGGGCAATGAAATAAAATCATTGTTCTTGACGGGCAGCAGAGTATGAATGCTGTCCAAATAATATGAATTCCCTTCAGGATTGAAAACCCGAGCTACTGCCATTTTTTGCAGTATGCTGATATGCATCTGTTGCATTTGGTCGAAATATAAATTTGCCGATTGAACCCATGGATTTGTCTCTACTTGCTTTTCTAAGTTGAACAAGTCGAATGAAAATGTGCTGATTCCGATAGGGAATGATCCATCGGATTCGGGCCAAAGTGCAGAAAATATTTCAGTTTCATCAATCATCTTGTATCCATTGCTTTGATCTATTTTAACAATTACTTCCTTACATATACCTTTCTGTTCTTTTTGAATTGCACTAACCAATCCAATTACAACTCCAACAACGATTAACGTCCAGGTTAGAATCGTCAAAACTTTATATATTTTTTTTCTACTACTCATTTCAGGCTGTAAGTATTTTTTTAATGGGTTCAATTAGTTTATCAATATCACCCGCCCCAGCACTAATAATCAATGCCGGTTTTTCATTTCGCACTTTTTCTAGCACTTGAACAGAATCAAGGAGTATTGCTGTTTTTTTCATTTTAGATGAAATGATCGAGCTTTCAACCCCTGGAATTGGCAATTCCCTAGCTGGATAAATTGGAAGTAAGTATACTTGATCTGCAAGGTCGAGGCTTGCTGCAAACCCGTCTGCAAAATCTCTTGTTCTCGAATACAGATGTGGCTGAAATATGATTATAATTTTCCGATCAGGGTGAAGGTTTCTAACACCTGTTATCAAGGCGCGAAGCTCTTCCGGATGATGAGCATAATCATCGATATATAAACATGCTTCTGATCTTACAATATATTCGAACCTGCGTTTCACCCCTTTAAAATCATCAACTGCGTTGATTATTTTTTCGTCATCAATACCTAAATGCTTTGCGATTGCTATTGCCAACAAGCTATTCTCCACATTGTGCATACCCCCCATGTTCAGTCGAACATTGTTAATAGCCCATCCCTTCCCTATAGCATTAAAACGATATGAACCATTTTCAATTACCAAGTTGGTAGCATAAATATCAGCAGCGGTATTACTTAAATGATACGTTGATTGTTGACTTGCCTTGAAATCAGATTCTCGCAACAATCCTTTTTTTGTAATCAGTAATCCGTTTGACTTTAGGTTTTGTGTGAAGCTGATGAAGCCATCCTCCATTTGCCGCGCAGTTCCATAAATATCGAGGTGGTCAGGATCCATTGATGTTATGCCAATGATATCTGGAATCAGCTTTAAAAAACTTCTATCGTACTCATCTGCTTCAATCACACAAACAGGTCTTGGATTGCTCCAGAAGTTGGTGCCATAGTTTGAAGAAATTCCTCCAAGAAATGCATTACAGCCATAGCCCGTATGCCTAAGAACATGTGCAACCATCGTACTAACAGTAGTCTTTCCATGTGTGCCGGCAATACAAATATTAAAGGTATCCCTGGATACCAGCTGAAGTAGGTCACTCCGCTTTATAACATTTAGTCTATTGCTGATACAATGCAATAGAATCTTGTTTTCTTTGGGTATGGCAGGTGTGTACACAACCACATCATAGTCCGCATCCATAACAGTAGGGTCATCATTATAATGAACAATGATTCCTTCAAGTTCCAAGGTTTGTGTTAATACAGTGGAAACACGGTCGTATCCATAAACAACAACACCACGTGCATGAAGGAAGCGTGCAAGGGCACTCATACCAATGCCTCCGATTCCTATGAAGTAGGCTTTTTTAATATCATCAATATGAATCAGCTCAGTCATTTTTACTTTTAATACAATCAACAATCATAGTTGCAATTTTCACATCGGCATCTTTGAAATAAAGGTTTTTTGCAGCCGCTGCAAACAACCCACACTTGTCCTCATCATTTACAATATTCATTATCTCACCAACCAAGCTTCTTTCGGCATCGGCATCGGCAATGGCAATTGACGCACCGGCATTTGACATTGCCGCTGCATTGACAGTCTGATGGTCTTCTGCAGCAAAAGGATACGGAACCAAAATGGATGGTTTTCCCATTGCACAAATTTCTGCCAACGCAATGGCACCAGACCTAGATACTACCAAGTCGGCAGCTATGTATGCATAATGCATCTTTGAAATGAATGGGGTGATACAAACCAATTTATTTTTTTTAAAGTTGTCGGGGATGATATCTTCACTTGACTTTCCCGTTTGCCAAATAACTTGCAATCCTGCATCAGTTAAATGCGAAAGTCCATTGGCAATGGATTTGTTTATGCTTCTTGCACCCATACTCCCACCAATGACAAGGATGGTTTTATGATTTTCTTTCATCCCAAAAAATTCAAGGGCTTCATCTCTTCTTACCTTGGGATTTGATATTTCTGAACGGACAGGATTTCCTGTTATAAAAATTTTACCTGCTGGAAAAAACTTTTCCATTCCCTTCGTTGCAACCATTACCCTTTCAGCATTTTTTCCCAACATCATATTTGATCTTCCTGCAAAAGCATTTGACTCGTGTATAAAAGTTGCAATGCCTTTTTGTTGTGCATATTTCAAAACAGGAAAGCTCGAATATCCACCTACACCAAAAACGGCAATGGGTTTGAATTCCTTAAATATTTTAGACACTTGCAAAAAGCTTCTTATCAACTTAAATGGAAGATTCCAGTTTTTCCAAAGTTCACCTCGATTAAACCCTGCGATACCCAATCCCTTTATTTCAAATCCCGCTTCTGGGACTTTCTCCATTTCAATTTTTCCCTTTGCTCCTACAAAAAGTATTTCAATGGCAGGATCGATTCGCTGCAATGCCTTTGCAACTGCAATTGCCGGGAAGATATGTCCACCCGTTCCGCCACCTGCTATGATTACCCTTTTATTCATATTCACTTTCCTCCTCCTTGTTGGCTTTTGCCAGTGCTGCTTCAGCGGCTTTTGTACCTTCAAGCGATTCAACATTCTTTGCAACACTTAATATGA
>CANJEF010000132.1 GCA_947472965.1 Sphingobacteriales bacterium | reverse complement strand
CTCTCAAAGCGGACGGGGATGTTTATTGCCATCATCGTCTCGCGAAGAGGTCGGGTATGTTTTTTCCCATTACCGTCTCGCGAAGCGGACGGGGATGTTTTTTCCCATCATCGTCTCTCAAAGAGGACGGGGTTGTTTTTTTATTCCCATCACCATCTCGCGAAGCGGACGGGGATGTTTAATATGGCGATTGTTAGCCCCTTTTTAATTTTTTCAATCCACCGCCCTTCCATACCTTTGCGCCTTCAAATAAAGCCCGATGATCAGGACCTTTTTTTTACAGTCTTTAGCTCTCGGACAAGCCGCGGAAACCAATACCCCGGCTAACTATTTTCCGATTGGAATACAAATCATTTTTGCGATTCTTTTTGTGGCAGTGATGATTGGACTTTCCCATATCACAGGTCCTAAAAGAGTTACCAGCGACAAGCTGCAGGTGTTTGAAAGTGGTATTGAGCAGTTTGGTAATGCCCGCCAACCGATGGCAATCAAGTATTTCCTCGTGGCAATCCTTTTTGTGTTGTTTGATGTTGAGGTGATCTTTTTTTACCCTTATGCCATCAATTTCAAGGGACTTGGATGGGATGGTTTCAAGGCAGTATTGATGTTTGTTGGGTTTTTTCTGGCAGGCTTCATCTACATCATCAAAAAAGGTGCTCTCCATTGGGAAGATTAATTGTTGGATTCATAAACTCCTCGGAGTTTAAACTGTTATGAAATAAAAAAAATTGTATGGCACGTCCGGTTCGGTTTAATTTAAATGTCAAGGATTCCACTGACCGTGGTATCAACCAGATTGAAATGCCTGAAGGACATATGGGAGAGGGATTCTTTGCAACATCGTTGGATAAAGTGGTTGGATTGGCAAGAAAAAATTCCCTTTGGCCCCTCCCTTTTGCAACCTCTTGCTGCGGCATTGAATTCATGGCAACCATGGGTTCTCATTATGACCTTTCCCGTTTTGGATCCGAGCGCGTTGGATTTTCTCCTCGCCAATGTGATCTTTTAATGGTGATGGGTACGATTGCAAAAAAAATGGGACCCGTCGTTAGACAGGTTTACCTGCAAATGGCTGAGCCCCGTTGGGTAATGGCTGTTGGAGCCTGCGCATCAAGTGGTGGTATTTTCGATACCTACTCAGTTTTACAAGGAATCGACCAGGTTATACCAGTTGATATCTACGTGCCAGGATGTCCACCAAGGCCAGAAGCCATCATTGATGGGTTCCTGAAAATACAGGACCTCGTTGGAGACGAAAGCCTGAGAAGAAGAAATGGTGAAAAATACCAGGCTTTGATGTCAAGTTATGGAATTGAATAAATAGTCATCTAGACTAAAAACAACCAGCATGCCATTGACAAATGAAATAATTATAGAAAAATTGAGCTCCCAATTTGGTGAAAATATTATCACCACAGAAGAGCCCTATGGCATGCTCAGTGTTACAGTCAGAAATGACTTCAACCTGAAAGTGCTCACTTTTTTACACGATAACGAAGACCTCTCTTTTCGCTTCCTTACTGATCTAACTGGCGTTCATTATCCAGATAGAAAAGGAGAGGAATTATGCGTTGTCTATCACTTACATAACCTGGTTGATAACGTAAGGATGAGATTGAAAATATATGCACCGATTGAAAAACCCGACGCATATACTGCAACAGGATTGTTTAGTGGTGCAAACTGGATGGAAAGGGAAACATTTGATTTTTATGGTATCAACTTCGTGGGACACCCTGACTTGAAGCGAATACTTAATGTCGATGAAATGGATTATTTCCCTTTGCGAAAAGAATTTCCCTTGGAAGACCAAACGCGTGTTGACAAGGACGATGAGATGTTTGGACGATAAAAAATAAGAAAGAAACTTTTTAAGATATTCTATGCAAGAGCAATTGAACATTAACCTTCCGGAAGGCTCAATCGAAAAGCAGACCACCCGGTTAAACCTCGGTCCAACCCATCCTGCTACCCATGGTGTTTTTCAGAACATCCTGGAAATGGACGGAGAGCGAATCATCAAAACAGAATCTACTGTCGGCTATATCCACAGGGCTTTTGAAAAGATTGCTGAGCGCAGACCGCTCTATCAGATTACTACATTAACAGACAGGTTGAATTATTGCTCATCTCCCATCAACAATATGGGATGGCACCTTACCTGCGAGAAATTATTGGGCGTAAAAACCCCTAAGCGTGTTGACTACCTCCGTGTAATCATCATGGAAATTGCCCGCATCACCGATCACCTTATCTGCAATTCAATTGTGGGAGTTGATACTGGGGCCTATACCGGTTTCTTATATGTAATGCAATACCGTGAGCTCGCTTATGAAATTTATGAGGAGGTATGTGGATCAAGGCTCACAACCAACATGGGAAGAATCGGAGGATTTGAACGTAATTTCTCAGATGCTGCCTTTCAAAAAATTGAAAAATTCTTGAACGAATTCCCAGGTGTATGGAAAGAATTTGAAAATTTGTTCAACCGCAACAGGATATTCGTTGATAGAACAAAAGGGACTGGTGCAATTTCCGCAGATCGTGCTTTGAACTACAGTTTCACGGGACCTAACTTGCGTGCGGCAGGTGTTGACTATGATGTTAGGGTTCATTCTCCATATTCATCGTATGAGGATTTTGATTTTGTAGTCCCGGTTGGTACAACTGGTGATAACTACGATCGTTTCATGGTAAGGAATGCTGAGATATGGGAATCTTTAAGCATAATCAGACAGGCATATCAGAAGGTACAGGAATTTAAAGGAACTGATGCCGATGTTTATCACGCAGATTCTCCTGAATACTATCTGCCTGCAAAAGCGGATGTATATACCAAGATGGAAGCTTTGATTTATCATTTCAAAATAGTGATGGGAGAAATAGATATCCCCGCGGGTGAAGTATATCAATCTGTTGAAGGAGGAAATGGGGAACTTGGATTTTATTTGGTCACTGACGGAGGAAGGGCCCCTTTCAGGCTTCATTTCCGCAGGCCTTGTTTCATTTACTATCAGGCGTATGCTGAGATAGTGAAAGATACCATGCTTAGTGATGCCATTGTAACATTAAGTAGCTTAAACCTGATTGCTGGAGAAATGGACGCCTAAAAAGTCTATAAAAAAAGAAAACCAATGGTGAAGTTCTCAGAAGATAAAATGAAAGAAGTGCATGAAATCATCGCACGCTATCCGGAAGGAAAGCAAAAGAGTGCCTTGATTCCATTGCTGCACATGGCTCAGGAGGAATTCGGCGGATGGCTCAGTGCTGAATCAATGGATTATGTGGCATCGATCTTGAATATTGAACCCATCGAGGCATACGAAGTGGCTACATTTTATAGCATGTATAATTTACAGCCCGTTGGCAAGCATTTATTTGAGGTATGTCATACAGGTCCTTGTATGTTGAATGGAAGCGATCGGATAATCAGTTATATAAAAACGAAGTTGAATATTGGTGTTGGTGAAACAACTTCCGATGGTATGTTTTCACTTAAAACAGTGGAATGCCTCGGTGCCTGTGGATATGCACCATTGATGCAATTAGGAAAGCACTACCGTGAACATCTTACGGAGGAAAAAGTGGATGCGATCATCGAAGAATGTAGAAATAAATAATCAGTCAGGCAAAGCATAAAGCAATATGGCAAAAAAAGTATTACTCGAAAAAGCACACGTTGAAGGCATTCGTCTATACGATGTTTATAGAAGAGAAGGTGGTTACGCTGCTGTAGAAAAAGCTTTTAAATTGGAGCCTGCAGCAATCGTTGAAGAAGTAAAGAAAAGTGGACTGCGTGGAAGGGGTGGAGCTGGATTCCCGACTGGAATGAAATGGAGTTTTCTTGCAAAACCTGAAGGTGTGCCTCGTTATCTTGTTTGCAATGCAGATGAATCGGAGCCTGGTACTTTCAAAGACCGCTACTTGATGGAATTCATTCCTCACCTACTTATTGAAGGGTTGATTGTTTCATCATACGCACTAGGAAGCAATAGAACATACATCTACATCCGTGGAGAATATGCATGGATCGTTGATATTCTCGAGCAGGCTATTGCTGAGGCAAAGCAACATGGATTCTTAGGAAAAAATATTCTTGGTACTGGATTTGATTGTGAAATTTATGTACAGCGTGGTGCAGGTGCCTACATCTGTGGTGAGGAAACAGCATTGATCGAATCACTGGAAGGCAAAAGGGGAAACCCACGCATCAAGCCACCATTCCCTGCCATCAAAGGATTGTGGGATTGTCCTACTGTTGTAAACAATGTTGAAACACTCGCAGCAGTTGTTCCAATCATCAACATGGGTGGTGAAGAATATGCTAAGATCGGTGTCGGCAGATCAACAGGAACTAAATTATTGTCTGCTTGTGGAAATATCAACAAGCCTGGTGTATATGAAATTGATATGACGATCTCTGTTGAAGAATTTATTTTTAGTGATGAATATTGTGGTGGCATTCCCAATGGGAAAAAATTGAAAGCCTGTATACCTGGCGGTTCATCTGTTCCTATTTTACCTGCAAATTTATTATTGAAAACAGCCAAGGGTGAAACGCGTTACATGAATTATGAAAGTCTTTCTGACGGCGGGTTTGCAACAGGTTCCATGATGGGATCCGGTGGGTTTATTGTGCTCGATGAAGATCAATGTATTGTTCGTCATACGATGACCTTGGCGCGTTTTTACAGGCATGAGAGTTGCGGGCAATGTTCTCCGTGCAGGGAAGGAACAGGGTGGATGGAAAAGATTCTTACCAAAATTGAAAATGGCAAAGGTGCCATGAGTGATATTGATTTGCTTTGGGACATCCAACGCAAAATTGAAGGAAACACAATTTGTCCATTAGGTGATGCAGCTGCTTGGCCAGTTGCAGCAGCAATAAGACATTTCAGAGATGAGTTTGAATGGCATGTGAACAATCCTGAACTCAGTCAACATCAGAACTATGGCTTGGCGAGTTATGCAGATGAATTGAGTTTGGT
>CANJEF010000131.1 GCA_947472965.1 Sphingobacteriales bacterium | reverse complement strand
TGCAAAAATTGGAAGAAATATCAAGCGCAATACAGCTGTTCAAATTCCTGCACATTTTATTCCGGCATTCAAACCTGCCAAAGAATTCATCCTTGAAGTAAAAAAATTGGAAATTGGCACAGTAATCAGGGAAGAAGGTGAGGATGAAATGGCATGAGCTGCTTAACTTCGCCGTCTAAATTTTTGTCATGTTGAAAAAAGAGCAATGGATTGCAGTGGCTGCAAGCGCAGTGTTGCTATTATCCCTTTATACATTTGGAAGGTTCAAGCCGAGCCACACAGAGCATGCAGACCATGCTGAGGCGGCTTCCACTGAAATATTTGAAATCAACCAATACATCAACTCCCTTAAAAAAGAGTTGCCACCCACTCAATCAGCCTATCTCACCACATTAGAGGATGCACTAACAAGGGGAGACCTTGTAAATCAACGTATTGCAAATTTTGGGGCCCTTTCTGCCTTCTGGCGAGACAGCGCCAGGAGCTTTCTTCCATTCATCTATTATACGGGCGAAAAGGCTAAGTTGGAAAATTCTGAAAAAAACCTCAACTTTGCCGCCCAATCAATGCTGGAAGAGCTGAGGGGAATATCAAACCCTGAAATCAAAAAGTGGATGGCCATCGAGGCAAATAACCTCTTCAACCGCTCACTTAAAATCAATCCAAATAACGACTCTACTATCATTGGACTGGGAAGTACTTATTTCTTTGGAGTGCCAGGTTCACCAATGGAAGGTATCTTGAAGATAAGGTCGATTGCTGATAAGAACCCAAACAATGTATTTGCACAGTTTATGTTGGGTTATGGGGGGATGGTTTCCGGACAAACAGATAAGGCGGCTGAACGGTTCAAAAAAGTATTGGAGCTGGACCCATCAAATACCGAAGCTGTTTTTTTACTTGCTGAACTATATGAAAAGGCAGGAGACAACAAAGAAGCAAAGGCTTGGTATGAAAAGGGACTCAAAGCGGTTAAGAATCCTGAACTCATAAAAGCATTAGAAGAAAAAATAAAGACATTAAAATAATTTTTAACAATCAAAAATAACTGCTATGCCTTGTGGTAAAAAAAGAAAACGTCATAAAATTGCTACTCACAAACGGAAGAAAAGGTTGAGAAAGAACCGCCATAAGAAGAAATAAATAACTTCTCCTCAATTTTATTAGACTCAAATCATACCATAAGGTACAGATGTTGTTTTAACAACATCTGTACCCTATATTGGATGTCAACTATTCTTCCCTTTGAACAAGGAACTTGTCATAAATGCTAATGCCCAAGGCGTACAGATTGCCTTGCTGGAAAACAAAAAGCTGGCTGAATTACACAACGAAAAAAACGATGCCAGTTTTGCTGTTGGTGACCTCTATTTGGGTAAAGTCAAGAAACTGATACCTGGATTGAACGCAGCATTTGTAGATGTTGGATTTGAGAAAGATGCCTTTCTTCACTATACAGACCTCAGCCCTTTCTGTAAGTCCCTGTTGAAATTTACCCAAATTTCAATCAATACCCCCGTATCAAGCCAACAGAATTTCTCCAACTTCACCGTGGAGGCTGAAATTCTAAAAACAGGCAAAATCAATGAAGTACTTGGACAAAAACCGAATGTACTGGTTCAAATCCTGAAAGAACCCATTGCAGCCAAAGGCCCAAGGCTCAGCTGTGAGATATCACTCCCAGGCAGATTTGTTGTTATAACTCCCTTCAACGACATCATTGCAGTATCCCGAAAGATACATTCAGGAGAGGAGCGCAAAAGACTTCAAAAAATTATTGAAGCAATTAAGCCAAAAAATTTCGGTGTGATCGTTCGTACTGCAGCTGAAGGCAAAAATACCGCAGAACTTCACGAGGACCTGAATTCACTTTTTAACAAGTGGGAAATGGTTCAAGAGAACCTCAGCGGTGCTGTTGCACCAAGCAAAATTATGAGCGAACAAACCAAAACAACCAGCATACTAAGGGATCTCCTCAATGCCGATTTCAATAGAATTGTGGTGAACGACAAACAAATATATGCTGACGCAAAAGCATACATTCAAAGGGTTGCTGCTGACAAAACTGATATTGTTCACTTATATAGCGCAACGGCCCCCATCTTCGATCATTTTGGTATCACCAAACAAGTTAAAGGGGCTTTTGGCAAAACAGTGAATCTTCCCAGTGGTGCATACCTGATTATTGAGCATACCGAAGCATTGCATGTTATCGATGTAAACAGTGGCTACAAAAGTGTAAGTAACAACCAGGAAGAAAACGCTTTACAAACAAACCTGGAAGCTGCTGAAGAAATTGCACGCCAAATGAGGTTGCGTGACCTTGGGGGAATTATTGTGGTTGATTTCATTGACATGAGATTACCTGAAAACAAGAAAAAACTCCACGAAGCCATGGAGGCCCTGATGAAATCAGATCGGGCAAAACATTCTGTACTTGCTATTTCCAAGTTTGGTCTTATGCAGCTTACAAGACAACGCATGAAGCCTGAGATGAATATCAATACGCAGGAATTATGCCCGTCATGTCAGGGTACAGGTAAGATATCATCTGCACTCGTGCTTGAAGATGAGATTG
Organism: Sphingobacteriales bacterium; assembly: GCA_947472965.1. Next base: position 2,422 of record CANJEF010000131.1, on the reverse strand, counting down.
AAAAAAACATCAGTTATCTGAGTGAACACCAACACAAAAAATTGAGCATTAGCGTCCATCCTATTCTCTACGCTTATCTCACAAGCGGTTTTATTTCGATCAGAAGAAAATGGTCTTGGAAATACAAAGTGAAAATATCGCTTACCCAAAATAACAATTACCACCTTACTGAATTCCATTTGTTCGACAACAACATGGAAGAAATCCGACTTTGAATTATCCCTGCTGAAATTTGAATCAAGGCATCTACCCAGAAATAATGCGCATGCGACGTTCATACAAAGCCTGTCTGTTTTTTTTATTGCTGCTGATGTCTACTATTGGATCAACACAGGCAAAGTTTCAAAAACAACTGGAAGTTTATTTCTTCCTCGCCACAAGCTGCCCAATCAGCCAGCAATACACCAAAGAGATCTCCAGACTGAATGATGAATATGCTAAAAAGGGAATTAATATGATCTTGGTATTCCCAAATGATGGTAAAAAATCAATAATTAAAAAAATAAAATCGTTCATCAGAACATACGAACTTAATCTTCGGTTTATAAACGATAAGGAGTTCAAACTGGCTAAAAAATACAACGCAAGTATTACACCTGAAGCCTTTCTTATTTCAGAGGGTGGAATAATTCTTTACCATGGTGCTATAGATAACTGGTATTTTCAACTTGGGAAAAACCGCATGACCATTACAGAACACTATCTTGAAGATGCAATGTTGGAAGCATTACAAGAGAAAGCCATCACAAAGCCTTACGCAGAACCAATTGGATGTTTTATAGAAGTGGCTCAGATAAAGAGATAAAATACCTAGTGATTTGTAATTAAACTTCATATTAAAAGATTTCCCTACTTATCAGGTATTTAATCCCGAAATAGACACAGACTCCCCTTCCCGATAATCTCGCTTCGCTCGATATCGGGATGAGACACCTGGACAGGATGGGTGGCGCGAATGAGGAAGCACCGAAGGTGCAGACGAATGAGTGCCGGGGTGGTGGAATCAAAAAAAATATTTCTCGTGCTAAAAATAATTTTTGGTTCTCAGTTTTTGGTTGTCTAATATCATTTTGGGTTATTTCTTGACAACCGATAGCCGATAACAAACAACAGAAAACCAAAATCTACCACCCCGGCATGCAGTCGCTTCGCTCCAGCCTGCCACCCCTCCTGTCCAGGAGGGGAGTATTTTTAATTTTAATTTATTTTATTTTTTTACTACTAAGATATTTCAAAGATTCCCCTCCTGGACAGGAGGGGTGGCGCGAATGAGGAAGCACCGAAGGTGCAGACGAATGAGTGCCGGGGTGGTGGAATCAAAACAAATAATTTTAGATTTTCTGAATTTCATTTTAAATAAAATCCACCACCCCGAACTCTGTCTCTGCACCTGCGGTGCATCGTCAGAGTTCACCCCTCCTATCCAGGAGGGGAGTCTTTTTGACTCGTCCTAAAAAAGAAAATTTATCTAAAGCCCAATCTTCTCATCCCCTACCTTGTACTTCACATAATAAATAATAAGATTCATCATCTCGTCCTTTGTTCCCCATCCATACCCAACATCCTTGGGTGGCAGATTTGGATTTCTAGCATTCTGTTTGGTATTATCAAACTCAGCCTCTGCATAAATCACTGAGCCTTTCGGAATATGCAAATAGTTTTTAAAAGTGTATGTCATTTGCCAATTAAAATCCCATTCTGGAATGTTGATCAGTGGAATCAAGTCACCTGCAGGGGTAACGGCAAAGGCCTTGAATCGTTTTCCAAGGAGGTGCATATGGGGCATGACAGATATCAGAGAGATCTCTTCTTCAATCATCGCGGAACGCATGTAAAAAGTAGGACTTGTATTTGCTTTTATTAAAAAAGGCAGGTTGGATATATTATCCTCCTTCATTGTAAGGGTTATCACTTCACGATCAGCAGGCTTGGTGGAGAATTGTATACTGATTGAGGATGAGTCACTGACAATCCTTGGAGAAGGGGAATAATGCATGTTGAAAATAAAGTCTGTACCAGGGTACATTTTTTTCCCAGTTCCTTCCGGAAAAGTAATTTGGTCGTTGCCAGGTACCCATCCAAAAAGGAAGGGATCAGCCAGTGGCTTGGTTTGATATTGATAAATTGCAGTATCGTTTTCAGAAAGACCATCAAGGCCTGCAGTAGTTCCACTGGTATCCGTCATCACCCTACTATGGTGAACCAATTTTTTATTCCCTGGAATGAAGCGAATGGATTGAATGTATTTTTCATCCTTGTTATTTAGTGGCACATGAAAAAACCTGAATTCCTCTTTCCCCGTTTCGGGCAAAACAAACGCACGCTGCATGCCGATGGCAAGAGTTTCTATTTTTTTATTTTCCTTTTGAGCCTTTATCACCATTGATCCTTGCTCAGCATGAATATCGGGATCTGAAGATGC
>CANJEF010000130.1 GCA_947472965.1 Sphingobacteriales bacterium | reverse complement strand
TAAATTGACACCCCGTTGAAAATATAGATATAGGTAACCATTCTCTCGAAGATATGGTTAAGCGGCAGGAAGCTGAGCGCACGGTCATTCTCAGTGCCAATGGGATCGAAAACCTCATCTACATTTTTTACATTATCGAGAATATTGTGGTGGCTGAGCATTACCCCTTTTGGGAAACCCGTGGTTCCCGATGTGTAGAGTATCGTACACAACTCTTCCGGATTAATATTGTCTTTTGATTGCTGTAATTTTTTTTGGTCTGCTTCATTTCCAGCATGCAGCAACGATTCCCAGTGGTCTGCATCTTTTATTTTGTTGAATGTGTATACGGACTGAACACTGGGTGTTTTTGACCTGATGGATTGAACTTTTTCATATAGCTCAAGATCGCTTACAAAAACCATTTTAACGCTTGCATCATTCAAGATGAACTCAAGCTCATTTACATTGATGGTGGGATAGATGGGAGTAAGAACAGCACCCGTTTGCTGAACTGCAAAATCTAAAAACATCCATTCTGGCCTGTTGTTGCTGAGTACAGCAACTTTATCTCTTCCCTCAATACTGCCATCATTATAACCAATGCCAGCATTCAAAAGCCCCAAACTCAAGCTGTCTACTGTAACCTTTGCATCTTTTGTACTATATTTTCTCCATTCCCCATTTTCCTTGCAGGCAAACATGTCTTGTTTTGAAAATTTTTCGAGCTGCCATTCAATGCAGTCGAATAGTCTTGTAGCAATCATATGGCAATTAGTTTAATTTAAAATGCTTCAGGTGTTAAGCTTAAAACATTTTATCGTTGAAACTGAAGATAATATATTTTCCAATTAACTCAATCCGGCTATTCCAACTTAAATTAAAAAGATCATTTTAGCATAGCCTTGGGCATATCCTTTTTAAGCAAGTTTGTATAAATGAAGTGATTGTTCTCATTTGTTGAATGTGCCTGCTGAGGTCCGCCCCATCCATGCCTTCCCCCAGGATACAGCATAAACTCAAAGTGTTTTTTGGATTCTTGTAATTTTTTTATGAGCTGAAGGCTGTTTTGCATGTGAACATTATCATCCATTGTTCCATGGTATATTCTGATAAGTCCTTTATAATTATCTACATGTGGCAAAATGGAACCGGCATTATAGCCCTCAGGGTTTTCATTTGGGGTATCCATGTAGCGTTCAGTATAATGACTGTCATACAATCTCCAGTCTGTTACACTTCCTCCTGCCAAACCATGGGTGAAATAACCTGCTCCAGCTGTTAAAGCCAAGCATGTCATGTATCCCCCATAGCTGAATCCGGAAATTCCTACCCTGGTTGAATCTGCCCCATGTTGTCTAAGCCACTTTACAATAGTGATCCAATCTTTCAATTCCCACTTGCCCAGATTTCTATGCATGTAGTTAACCCCATTTTTTCCAAAATGTCCACTCGCCCTGTGATCGATGGAAACCTGAATCAGGCCTTCTTTTGCCCACCATTGGCTCTGACCGTTAAACTGCCATCCGTCTCTAACGGTGCCTGCATTTGGTCCACCATATATATTAATCATCACAGGGTAGCTTGAACCTGCTTGATAGTTGAGGGGCCATGTGATGCGAATAGGAAGTTGAAACAATCCATCTTCAGAGGGTATTCGAATGATTTCGGTTTTGGCCAACAGGTAGTTATCAAAATCAGCTCCTTTGCTATCAGCCAATGTTGAAATAATCTTTCCTTTATTGTCAACAACTGCAATACTTTCTGGCGTTTGGCTATTCGAATAACGTGTTATGAAATAGGATCCATTAGGGGAAATATCAATGCTATGGGTAAACTCACCAAAGGTTAATCTTTGTTGGTTCTTGCCATCAAGATTTACTTTATACAAATCAGTTCTAACTGAATTTTCTTTTCTTGAAGTGAAGTAAATGATGTTCTTGATTGAGTCTATGTAAAGAATATCAGTGCTCCAATGTTCACCATTTGTTATCTTGTTTTTAAGGCTTCCGTCTGCGTTATGCCAATACAATTGATCCCATCCATCTTGATCGCTTTTCATGATGAAGCCTTGGTTTCCGTTTAGAAAAGTAATCCTGTTGCCTTGGTCATCAAGATCTACCCATGTTTTCTGTACTTCATCGTAGATTTCTTTTTTATTTCCACTTGAAGGGTCAACTGCATAAATTTTCAAGTTATCTTGACCTCTATTCATCCACTGAACCAGCAGGCTTTTTGAATCAGGTGTCCAATAAGGCAATCCAAAGTATTGGTCGTCTTTTTCATTGAAGTTGGCCCAATTCAAATTTGCACCATCCGCTGAAATAATTCCTATTCGAACGGTTGGGTTGGCGTCTCCTGACTTTGGATACCGGGTATTTTCAGAATATCCATGTTGACCTGTTTCGCCATAGATAGGGAATAATGGAACATTCAAATCATCCATGCGCATGAAGCCAATTTTTTTGCTGTCTGGGCTCCACCAAAATGAACGGTAGCGAGAACGCCTTCCCAATATTTCTTCATAGTAAACCCAGCTTGCATATCCATTCAATATGAGGGAAGATCCATCGTTTGTAAGACGGTTTTCCTTTCCAGACGCAATCTCAATTGTATACAAGTCGTTCTTGCGTGTGAAGCCAATGTATTTGTTATCAGGTGAAAGGGTGGGATTGATTTCTGCTTCGGGTGTATTTGTGATTTGTTTGGATGGCTTTCCAGGCTCATCAAAAAAGATATCATCTTTTTTAACTGTTACAGAAACAGACTCCTGCTTATCTTTCTTCAAAAGGCTTGCACTTGATTTCTGCTCTTTGCCTGTTTTGCAATCAACCAAAAAAGCAGTGTACGGGGAATCAATATTTTCTTTTTTGTTAATCAGAAAATGAGAATCATCAACCCATCCAAGTATTTGAGGAAGGGCCTTTGTGATATTTGTTTTATCACCCTTCAACATTTGGTTTTCCGATAGCTGCTTTTTTTGTGCATCAACATTCAGGCTGATGAGTATTGACGCTATAGCTGAGAAAAAATAAAAAGTCTTCATTTGTTTTTCTTTACGGGTGACACCCTGTGTCTATTAAAAAAATTAATCTCTGTAGTTAAGTGCTGGTTTTCTCGTTCCGAGCAACGCTTCATATTTGTAATCACCTTTTGCCTTTACAAATTCATCTTTTGCATGTTGTATCAGGGCAGGATTTATAAAAAGATCAATGGCAGTCATGGCCATGGTTTTCGCTGCAACCATCATTCCCTTTGTGCCAATTTCTGTACCACCACATGCCACGGCTTGCCAGCTATGTGCAGGTGTTCCTGGCGCCCATGTGGCAGCACGCATCCCAACAGTTGGAACAACATAGCTTACATCACCAACATCAGTTGATCCTCCACCGGCATCAGCTTCAATTTTAAGTGGTGTTATACTGTCTGAAAATTCAACCGAAGGATAGGGGAAGTTAAAGGAGGATTGAATTTTTTTGGCGAATACTTTTTCATCTTCTGTATATTTTATACCGCCCACTTTCTCCAGATTTTTTTGCATGGCTTCGGCAAGCGTTTTGTTCAAAAGCAGGTCATGTGTTCCGCCAATGATTTCATATTCCATCCTGGTTTCAGTTCCAAGGGCAGCGGCTTTCGCGGTGGTTACGACCCTTTCAAAAATTTGTTTTACCTGCTCTCTTTTTGGATTGCGAACATAGTAGTATACTTCAGCATAGTCTGGAACAACATTAGGGGCCTTACCACCTTGGGTTATTACATAATGTATTCTTGTTTCTTGTGGGATGTGTTCACGCATCATGTTCACCATATAGTCCATCGACTCAACGGCATCCAATGATGACCTTCCTCTTTCCGGTGATGCAGCAGCATGGGCTGACAGTCCGTAGAACCTGAACTTCGCTGATGAGTTAGCCAATGCACTCATCATGGTAACCCCATTTTCAGCACCTGGATGCCAGTGTATGGCTACATCCACGTCGTTGAAAAGTCCAGCCCTCACCATATACACTTTTCCTGAGCCGCCTTCTTCAGCAGGACAACCAAATACTTTAATGGTGCCTGTAAACTTCTTTTCTTCAATTAATTTTTTGATGGCAATTCCTGCAGCAACTGAAGCTGTTCCAAAGAGATGATGGCCGCAGCCATGGCCCCCGGCTTTTCCTTCTATGCCGCTTTTTTCAGGCACTGCGTTTTGGGCAAGTCCCGGTAAAGCATCATACTCAGCCAAAATACCAATCACCGGTTTTCCGCTTCCATAGCTTGCAACAAAAGCCGTTGGTATTTCAGCAACACCGGCTTCCACTGCAAAGCCTTCTTTTTTCAATGTTTCCTGCAGCAAGGCACTGCTCTTTTTTTCCTTGTAACCAAGCTCGGCATTGTTCCATATTTCAAGTGCAATATTTTTGTAGTTGGTGTAGTTTTCTTGAATCGCATTTGATGTCTGTGACTTCATAAGTTCTTCAGGCCCAGGGTTCTTCTTTTTTTGTGAAAATCCTGACAGGCAAATGAATAGTAGTGTGATTCCTAGAATCATTTTTATTTTGGTCATGTTTCGTGAGTTTGAATCCACAATTTAACTGCTTATCCTTACATTTACGATGGCTTTGGTGCCTTTTTTCAAGAATGAAAAAGGCATTGTTTCTAGAAATAGTAAAAATTCATTTCATGATCAATTTATCCAGATTACAACGTGTTTTTTTTGTTTCAGTTTTTCTTCTTTCCAATTCATTTCTTTTCTCACAGCTAAAAGAAAAGGCTGGTTCAGAAAGGGTCATGTCTTTCAAAAAACAGCAATCTATGATTGCCACTTCTCCTTTTCAAAAACTTACATGGCGCAATGTTGGTCCAGACCTTATCAGTGGTCGTTGTACCGAAGTACAAGGGGTGCCTGGAAATAAGAATATCATTTTCGCTTCTTTTGCTTCGGGTGGATTTTGGAAAACAACCGACGCTGGTGAATCATGGAATTCCCTCACCGACGCATTGGGAACCCAAGCCATTGGAAGTTTTGCTGTAGCTCCCTCAAACATGGAT
>CANJEF010000129.1 GCA_947472965.1 Sphingobacteriales bacterium | reverse complement strand
TAGAGTCACTCTGATTTTCTATACACAGATGAATGCCGGGATTAAGATTTATCAAATACATAAACATTGATGATAGAGATAAGTATAAATAAAATAATTACGACTCAGTGTGAGTCCCATTATAAAATGAAAAAACATGATAGATTTCACACTTTATAATCTATTGAATCATTTGAAAGGGGTACTCGATAAAGATATATTTGTCTTGTTGGGAAGTAATTCAATCACATCGATAAATTTATTTTTATGAAAAAACCATTAATGATCGTAAGCATGTTTTTATTGGCATTATCATCTTTTGCCTCCGTATATCCAATTTCATATATTAAAAATCCTTTAAAAAAAGCAGGAGAAAACCATGTCAATTTGAAAATTGATGGGTCTTCTATCATCACTGTTTGTGGTGAACCCATTGAATTTGAGGGAGGTCTGTTACTGCGTGCCACCTTTGTAAAGAATGAGAACAATACAATGTATGACCTTGACATCAGCAGTCAAGGGTTATCTGGCGTAGGGTTGATTTCAGAAAAAAAATACCAGGCCAACCTGAAGGCTTCAGCATCAGGACATTGGTCTGAAATAAACGAACATGAAAAAATGGATTTCAAAATTCGTGTATTGTTAACCCAACAAGGAAGTGGAAGGGTTGTAGCGGCAACACTTAGATTCTTTGTTGTTGTAAGTGCCAATGGTGAAAACTATAACCTTGAGCCATCAACATTCTATCTTGATTTTGGAGATTGTATCCCTGAATAATTAAACTTTAATACAACTTTCCAACATAGCCTGGTCAGAAATGACCGGGCCTTTGTATGAATGAGAATGAACATATTTTAAGGGTTCTAAAAAAAGTTACCAGAAATTTATAGAACGATAGTAGGTGACAGTGATTTTTTTACCTAAATCCAAATATCAATGGGAACAGCAAAGTGACAAATGTGGCCCATGCAATATAAAATGGTAAAAATGCTGCTATACCGTTTTCAACCTCCTGAATATTGCTTTTGTCCCTTGCTGTATCTAACAGCCTTTTAAATACCAATAAAATATGCATCATAATAAGGATATTGGCTCCCAATACGGCAATCCTATTTGGAGTCATCCCATATTCATTGATCCTAATAACAATTGATACGAGTGCAATACCATTGATGATGATTGTTAAAACAGAGAGACACAATAAGATGATGGTATTTGCTTTTCGGCTTGAGGCCTTTGAAACCTCCGTGATGGAAAACAAAATCAAAGCCATCACTCCAACCAATAGTCCATTAAAAATCATCAGTGCATTTCTATCATTTGTTGGATACTTCCCTTTTGTGATCACTGCAACCAAAAACATGAACAACATCAATGAAACAATAGGGGTAAAGATTCTTGCAATGATTGGGGAAATTCTACTTACCAATTGTGGATTGTTATGAACTAAATAGGTCGCAACCATTGGTGCAGCAGCAGCGCCGAAGACTGTGATATATTCAGTGTAGAAATTTACAATATCCAGTTCTATTAACAAAAAGAGGTTGATCGTGATGGCAGAAAACAATCCTCCGGAGATTACGATCAGTGCAAGCATGACAAGAAAATCACCGTTATATCGCAAAAAATCAGTTCGCTTGCTCAAATCCAAGAAATCACCTCCCACAAATGTGAATCCCAATACACCCCAAAGCATAAACGGTAAATGAATACATGAAAGCATGATTGAATCGCTGGAGTTTCTAACAGGAAGTAAGTTGATATATGCAACTAAAATCAATATGGTTCCGAGTGAAACAATCACTTGTCTCAATGATATTTGTTTTTTCCAAGCGAAAAACGCGGTCAAAAAAGGAAAGACTAGGAAACCAAGATTTCGGGTGTAAAATAATTCATCATTTATGCCGGTAAGAAAAGGGAGCTTTGCAAAAATACCTGCAATCAATGACGCAATTAAAATAAGCAATAACTCTTTTTTATTTTCCCATACACTTTCGGCATGCTTGAAATTGAGTCGCGCATTCCATGCTTGGGCAATTGGATTATTTTGGTGCAGATTGAAAATTGTTGCAAAAGCCCTCTGAAAGCTAGGCTGATCCGCTCTGTATAATTTCTCAAGTTCACCTGGATTGTCGAGCTTAGAACTGATCTCATGCTCAGTAACCGACTGAGTATTCCGAAAATGATTATTTTGATTTGGTTTCATGTTGTTGGTATTAAAAGACTATTACACAGGGTTTCTATTATTTAGATTGAACCATTGATGAATTTCTCCAAGGCATTGAGGTGCTCCAAAAAAGCCTTTCGTCCTGCATTGGTAGCTGCATAAGAGGTATTGGGCTTTTTTCCAATAAATTTCTTTTTTGTTTGAACATACTTTATCTTTTCAAGGGCTGTTATATGACTTGCAAGGTTTCCATCAGTTATATCAAGTTGCTCCTTGAGTGTGGAAAAATCAACAGATTGATGTACCAAGAGAATGGACATGATGCCAAGCCGAATCCTGCTTTCAAAAACCTTGTTTAAATCCCCTAAAATATTTTTCACCTTTCGTATTTGAAATAAATGGTTGTACCATAAACTATATGAAGTATTCCAAAACCGAATAACCAAAGCAGCATCCCGTAGTCAATAAAAAGAGCAGCAACCAAACCGGTGAGCAATTCAATTAGTCCAAGGTTCCTAATGTCATTGATAGTGTATTTACTCGCGTTTAACAATGCCAAACCGTAAAAAATCAAGGTGCAGGGAGCAATCAATGCCAGGTTCCCATGGTAAAATAAAATAAGGCAAAATAAACCACCTGCAACCAAGGGAATAAACATGTTTACCAAGAGCCGTTTTGCAGTGGCATCCCAAATAGGTAATTTCTGTTTTTGAGCCTTTTGGGCGGCAAACAATACACCTATACAGAGAGAGAGGATAAGCACAAGCGTGAAATCAGAAAAGAGAAATACATAAAACGATCTCCTCTCGTCGGCAGACCCATCAATGTAAAGTTCATAGTATCCAGGGGCCGTGGGACTAACCCCAAGGAATACATATACTGCGGTCACTCCCAGGAATGCCAAAATACCAACAATGATTCCTGCTATTCCGCTAAGGGATAGAAAGAGTGAAGATCGTTCCATGAGCGCCCGAATCTCCTTGATGTCGTCCAATTTTTCAAGTTTATTATTCATAATGCTTATTAATAAAAAGTACTTTGTATTTCAAAGTTACATAAAAAATCAATCGATAGAATATTTTTTTAGTTGTACTGGCCGGCACAAAAAATTGGGCAAAATATTTACCGCTATAATCTTGCCAAAAAATTGATAAACCAAGTGAAAGTTCATTAATTTGGGTAATCAAAATATTCTATCACCAAACACTACCATATGAGTCAAGACAATCAGGCATCAAGAAAAAGATTTTTACAGCAGATCGGTGCTACAAGCCTTGCAGCAGCAGCGTTCCCACTACAATCCCTTTTTGCAAGAGAAAAAGCAGAAGAAAGGATCTTACGCTATGAGAAAAAAATATCATCAGGAGAGAAAATAAGGTTGGGTGTGATTGGATTTGGTGTGCAAGGACATATGGACCTTGAAACTGCGCTAAAAGTACCTGGTGTTGAACTGGGAGGTATTTGTGACCTCTACACAGGAAGGCTCGAAAATGCCAAGGAAATGTTTGGGAACGACCTCTATACTACCCGTAATTACAAGGACTTAATCGACAGGAGCGATATTGATGCAGTAATCATTGCCACCACAGATTGCTGGCATGCAAGAATTACCATCGATGCATTGGCAAAGGGCAAACATGTATACTGTGAAAAACCAATGGTATTTAAGATCAGTGAAGGACAAGATGTGATAGCTGCACAGAAAAAATATGGCAAAACCCTTATGGTTGGCAGTCAGCGTGTTAGCAGTATTGGGTTGGCCAAAGCCAAGGAAATGTTGGCAGCAGGTGATATTGGGAAGTTGAACATGGTTAATGCCGTATACGATAGACAAAGTTCAATTGGCGCTTGGGAATATACCATTCCAAAAGATGCCAATGCAGAAACTACCGATTGGGGCAAGTTTATTGAAGTAACAGAAAAAATGGAATTCGATGCCAAGAAGTTCTTCTGGTGGAGGGCTTTCAAGGAAGTGGGCACTGGAGTAGCAGGGGATCTTTTCGTTCACTTGTTGAGTGGCACGCACATGATGACCAATTCAAATGGACCTGAAACCATTTACAGCACTGGTCAGTTCAGCTACTGGAAGGATGGCCGCAACTTACCCGATGTGATGTCTGGTGTGATGCAATATCCAGATTGCAATGAACATCCTGCATTTCAAATGACGTTGCAGGTGAATTTCATCAGCGGTACCGGAGGACAACAGGTCATTCGACTAGTTGGTTCAGAAGGGGTGATGGATGTGAAGGGTAATGATATTTATATCAAGCATAGCCTCATGCCCGAGGCTCCTGGATTTGGTGGATATGATTCCCTATTCACCTTCTCCAAAAGCATGCGCGAAACCATGCAAAAAGAATATGATGCAAAATGGACAGCAGAACAAAAAAAGCGACCAACCAAAGAAGATATCATATTCAAGGCTCCAGCGGGATATAACGATAGCTTAGATCATTTTACCAATTTCTTTGATGCAATTCGTACTGGCAAACCAGTGGTAGAAGATGCAGCGTTTGGATTCAGGGCTGCCGCTCCTGCATTGGCATGTAACGAAAGCTATTTGAACAAAAAAATCATTCAGTGGGATCCGGTAAACATGAAGCTCAAAAAATAAAGGACAAGTAAAAAAAAGCTTTAGAAGCAGTCTGACAAATAGCAGGCTGCTTTTTTTTCCCATTTTGCTTTGAAAATAGAAGCTTGAATAAATTTTAATTCTTCGATTAAAGGAAAGGAGTAAACTTCTTTTGGTTAAATCTTTTCAATTAAGATCCACTGATTTTATTTGATGAGTAACTATTTCAGAATATTTTTTAGCCCCAGAACCGCTGAAATGTGAATGATCAACAAAATCTTCATCTGAAAAATCAACTGAATTG
>CANJEF010000128.1 GCA_947472965.1 Sphingobacteriales bacterium | reverse complement strand
GTTATACAATAGCGAATGCCAATATTGTAAAAAGAGCCTTGGAGAGCACATTGGTGACTAAACAAGTTCATGTTACACATGATCTTATGGGCGCAGCTATTGCACTTTGTGGAAGGGAAAAAGGCTTTGCCTGTATTTTAGGAACAGGCTCAAATTCCTGTTTTTTTGATGGAAAAAAAATTGTGCAAAATTCACCGGGATTGGGATATATATTGGGAGATGAAGGCAGCGGTGCTTATTTGGGCAAGATGGTTCTACAGCATTATCTCTATAAAAAATTTGATAAAAACCTGATGGATGCTTTTGATGAAGCATACTCAACCAACAAGGCAGAAATCCTACAAAAGATATACAAAGAACCATTTGCGAACAGATATCTAGCCACATTTGCTAAATTTCTTTCAGTTCACAGGGGGCATTATATCATCGAAAATATCATTGAAGACGGGCTGCGTGATTTTTTTGATATGCATCTGATTCAATATAAAAATCACACATCTTTCCAGTTTCACTTTGTTGGCAGCATTTCGTTTTATTTCAAGGATAAAATAAGTGAACTTTGTACTTATTACGGACTTGAATTGGGTAGAATTATCAAACAGCCGATTGAGGGTCTGGAAAGCTTTCATCAAAAATGAATTTGATTCATGTCAAAACCATTCATAAAATCCACGGAACAAGATTCTTTATACAGGCACATTGATAAAATGTCTGTTGAGGAAATACTGTTGGGCATCAACCAGGAAGATTGCAAAGTGGCAGAAATTGTATCCCTTGCCATTCCCCAAATTGCAAAGCTATCAAGGGTCGTTGCTGATAAACTATTAGCAGGGGGAAGGCTTTTTTACATCGGGGCTGGTACAAGCGGGAGGATTGCTGTTGTTGATGCAAGTGAATGTCCGCCTACCTTTGGCGTACCATCAGATCTCGTAGTTGCTATCATGGCCGGTGGCAGAGATGCCATGTTTAAGGCTGTGGAATTTGCGGAGGATGACCCCGGCACCGCATGGACTGAACTTCTAAAACATCAGGTAAATAAAAAAGATATTGTTATTGGCATTGCGGCTAGCGGTTCAACCCCGTATGTTTTAGGAGCATTAAAATCTTGTAAGGAAAACAACATTACCACTGGTTCGGTTGTTTGTAATATTGGTTCTCCCATTTCTGAACAGTCTGATTGTCCTGTTGAAGTATCACTTGGTCCGGAATTTTTAACTGGAAGTACCAGAATGAAAAGCGGAACCGCACAAAAGTTGATTTTAAATATGATTTCAACATCTGTGATGATTCAATTAGGAAGGGTAGAGGACAATAAAATGGTGAACATGCAGCTGACAAATGAAAAATTGATAGAAAGGGGTATTAAAATGCTCATTGAAAAAAAACCTCATTTGGGTTATGAGGAAGCTAGAAAAAATCTTTTGTTATATGGAAGTGTGAGCAAGGCAGCAAGCTCAATTTCTTAAATAGGCAAGATCCTATGCATGAAATAGAACCATACTATAATTGGCGTCACTTTTACATTTCTGAAGAAGATAAGCTGTCTCCCTTTTTTGGAAAATCACACTCAGAATTTGAATATACCCAAACCGTTTACAATTATTTTATTCATCCACAATGGGATGAATTTGGATCTCCCACACTTTACATAAAAATTCTTTACTGCGACTATGAACAGGGGTTCGCTATCATAGAAACTATCGGTGAATGGAACGATGCCATTGAAAACGATATCATGCTCCTGAAAAGAGAGGTGATTGACAAGATGATTGATAGGAAAATCAACAAATTCATACTAATTGGAGAAAATGTCCTCAATTTTCATAGCAGCGATGATTGTTATTATGAAGAATGGTATGACGATATTCAAGATCAAGGTGGATGGGTCATGATGCTCAATCTGCCCCGTCAGTCCAGTTCAGAGTTTTTAAAGTCCGGTATCCAGCGCTATGTTGATTTCATTGATTTTCCAGAATGGAGAACCTATACGCCGCCTAATTTGTTTATCAAATTGGACAATCTTATCCTAAAAAAATTGAACAGCGGATGACAAGAAGTAAAATAGGGTAAAATCTAAATTATATTGATATACGTCTTTCTTGCTTTTTATGGACTCCATGTGTTAAATTTGCACATAATTCGAAATCTACTAAAAGGAAACTATGAACTGGAGTCAATTATTTAGTTCTTCGATTGGGAAAAAGCTCTTGATGGCGATGACAGGAATTTTTCTTGTGATTTTTCTGGTTGTACATTGTTATGTAAATGCAAATGTGTTTTTTGAGAATCCACAATTGAATTTCAACCTTGCTGCCCATTTCATGGGAACAAACATCCTCATAAGAATTTCAGAAATCGGTTTGTTTGCAGGCTTCATTGTACACATTTTTCAAGGTTATTCCCTCGAACTTCAAAACTGGTCAAAACGGAAAACCAGGTATGCGGTGAGTGCAGGGAATAAAACGTCTAAATGGTACTCAAGGTCGATGGCCCTGTTGGGAACCTTGATACTACTTTTTCTTATTGTACACTTGGTACATTTCTGGGTTCCATCAAGATTTGGAGGACTTTCCCCGTACACCCATGATGGCCATGAATACCATGATCTTTATTCACAAATGAGAAATGTATTTGCTGAACCATGGGCCGTTTCTCTTTATTTGTTGGGATGCTTTTCTTTGTCATGGCACCTGTTGCATGGTATTCAAAGTGCAGCACAAACGATGGGATGGACAAACAAAAATTATTTTCCAATGATCAAAAATATTGGAATTGTTTTCTCAATTATTGTACCATTGATATTTGCGCTCATGCCAATACATATGCATTTCGACTTGAAGACTATACCGGGTTCACTCACACTTTTATTTTAAACGTCCTTTTATAAAAAACGAGATATGCTAGATTCTAAAATTCCTCCTGGATCACTTGATGAAAAATGGACAAAGTACAAGGGGTCAGTCAAACTGGTAAATCCAGCCAATAAAAGAAAACTAGAGGTAATAGTAGTGGGTACTGGTTTAGCTGGCGCTTCGGCTGCTGCAAGCTTGGGTGAAATGGGTTACAAGGTAAAGGCTTTTTGTTTTCAGGATTCACCACGAAGGGCGCATTCAATTGCAGCCCAGGGTGGAATCAATGCTGCAAAGAATTACCAGAATGATGGCGATTCAGTATACAGGTTATTTTATGATACCATCAAGGGTGGCGACTATCGTGCAAGGGAGGCAAATGTTCACCGTCTTGCTGAAGTAAGTACAAATATCATTGATCAATGTGTTGCTCAGGGTGTGCCATTTGCAAGAGAATATGGTGGATTGCTAAGCAACCGTTCTTTTGGAGGTACACAGGTTCAAAGAACTTTTTATGCTGCCGGTCAAACTGGACAGCAGTTGTTAATTGGAGCATATCAATCTTTGGAAAGACAAGTAGCCTTGGGAACAGTTGAGATGCATACGCGTCATGAGATGATTGAATTGGTTATTATCGATGGCAAGGCGAGGGGTATCATCGCTCGTAATTTGGTAACGGGTGAATTGGAAAGACATTTTGGACATGCTGTTTTATTGTGTACCGGTGGTTATGGCAATGTGTTTTATTTGTCTACCAATGCCATGGGTTCAAATGTGACTGCTGCATGGAAAGCACATAAGAAGGGCGCCTATTTTGCCAATCCTTGTTTTACACAAATACATCCCACTTGTATTCCAGTTTCTGGAGATCACCAATCGAAACTCACCTTAATGTCAGAGTCGCTCAGGAATGACGGACGTATTTGGGTTCCGATGAAACAGAATGACGAAAGAAAGCCAGCGGATATTCCCGAAAATGAAAGGGATTATTACCTGGAAAGAAGATATCCTGCATTCGGTAACCTGGTTCCTAGAGATGTTGCTTCTAGGGCTGCAAAGGAAAGATGTGATGCGGGTTACGGTGTAGGAAGTTCAAAGCAGGCTGTTTACCTTGACTATGCAGATGCTATTTTGAGATATGGGAAAATTGAAGCCAGTAAAAAGAACCTTGGCAATATCGGCACAGAAGCAATTATAGCACTTGGTAAAGATGTGGTAAAAGAAAAGTATGGTAATCTTTTCAATATGTATGAGAAGATCACTGGCGAAAATCCTTATGAAACCCCAATGAGAATTTATCCTGCCGTGCATTACACAATGGGTGGCCTTTGGGTTGATTATGAGTTGAAGACCACAGTTGATGGCTTATATGCCCTTGGCGAAGCTAACTTTAGTGATCATGGTGCAAATAGGTTAGGTGCATCTGCCTTGATGCAGGGATTGGCTGATGGATATTTTGTAATCCCTTACACACTTGGAAACTATTTGTCTGATGAAATCAGAACTAGCAATATTTCTACAGATCATCCTTCATTTGTTGAAGCGGAAAAAGTGGCAAGTGAGCGTATCAACAAGTTGATGTCGATACAAGGAAAGCAAACGGTAGAGAGCTTTCACAAGCGTTTGGGTAAAATCATTTGGGATAAATGTGGAATGGCAAGAAGTGAGCAAGGTTTGAAACAAGCCATTGCAGAAGTAAGGGCACTAAGAGAAGAATTTTGGTCTGACGTTCTTATACCTGGAAGCATTGATGAAATGAATCCTGAACTTGATAAAGCAGGAAGGGTAGCTGATTTTCTTGAGTTGGGTGAATTGATGTGCCTTGATGCACTGGAGCGTAATGAAAGTTGTGGTGGACATTTCCGTGAGGAATTCCAAACACCCGATGGTGAGGCATTGCGTGATGATGCAGGACATATGTTTGTATCTGCTTGGGAAAACAAGGAAGTTGGAGATTGGGTTTTACATAAGGAAATACTTGATTATGATGTGGTAAAACCAAGTCAACGTAGTTATAAATAATTTTTTATCTGATAATAATATTCATATGCAGCATTATACGATGAATCTTAATTTGAAAGTTTGGCGTCAAAAAAACAACAAGACGGAAGGTCGCTTCGAATCGTATCAGATTGGCGATATCTCTTCCGAAATGTCATTTCTTGAGATGATTGAC
>CANJEF010000127.1 GCA_947472965.1 Sphingobacteriales bacterium | reverse complement strand
GTGCTCAAATTGGTAGATAGGTTGGAACAAGATGAAGACGTACAAAAGGTATTTCATAACCTTAGATAATGATTGCATTACCAATTTTCCAACAGAATGAACCAGTTGAAAAGGGAATCATATTTTTTGATGCAGCATGTTTGCTCTGCAACAAAACCGTTTTGTTTCTACTCAAGCGCGATAAAAAAAAGAAGTTACAGTTTGCGCCAATTGGTGGTGATACATTCAGTTCACTAATACTTGAGACAAACCCAGACTATAAGGATTCTGTTATTTTGTTGAAAGGTGGAAAAATCTCAATTAGATCGACAGCAATTTTAAACACACTGTATCAGCTGCCATTTCCCTGGAAACTTGCAATCGTATTTTCTGCAGTTCCCAGGATAATCAGAGATTCAGTCTACCGCTACGTTGCAAAAAATAGAACCCGATTTTTTGGAGAAAACAACCTTTGCCTTGCAGATCATGCTAGATACAGCGATTCGCTGTTAAAATAATTTCTTACTCAGACATCATTTCCATCACCATGTTAATGACATCCTCCACATTGGGTTTGGAAAAATAGTCACCGTCACTTCCATAGGCGGGCCTGTGAGACTTAGCACAAAGAATTTTTGGTGCTGCATCAAGCCAACGATATCCTCCTTGGCGTTCCAACACATCAGTAAACATAAACGAAGTTGCTCCACCAGGAACATCCTCATCAACAAAAAGAATTCGGTTGGTCTTTTTCAAAGATTCCAAGATTTTGGAATGAATATCGAATGGCAGCAGGGTTTGAACATCAACTATTTCAACTTCAATATTATTCTTTGAAAGGAATTCGGCAGCTTCTGAAATAATTCTTAAGGTGGAGCCGTATGAAATAACAGAAATGTCAGAGCCATTTCTGATCACCTCTGGAATTCCCAATGGCAACTTGTAATCAATCAAATTTGATGGCAGCTTCTCTTTCAAGCGATATCCATTCAAACACTCAACAACAATACCAGGATCCTTACCTTCTAACAAACTATTATAAAATCCCACGGCCTGAACCATGTTTCGTGGAACACAAATATGCATTCCTTTTAGTGCTGTAAGCATTACGCCCATCGGAGAACCACTGTGCCAGATACCTTCTAGCCGATGCCCCCTTGTCCTTACAATCAATGGCGCAATTTGCTGTCCGGCAGAACGGTAATGAAGTGTTGACGCATCATCACTTAATACCTGTAATCCAAAAAGCAAATAATCGAGATATTGTATTTCAGCTATCGGCCTCAATCCTCTCATGGACATACCAATGCCTTGTCCAATGATGGTGAGCTCGCGTATTCCCGTATCAAATATTCTATCCTCGCCGTATTTTAATTGAAGCCCAGCAAAACCCTGATTTACATCTCCTATCTTTCCTAAGTCCTCTCCAAAAGCAACCACCAGGGGATTAACAGAAAAAAGTTCATTGAAATAATGATTCAAGATTTCATACCCGTTCAAGGCAGGTGCATTTTCAATATAGTCAATCATTGGCAGTGACTCGGCCAACACAGCACCGTTTGGATTAAAATAAAGGTGGCTGTTGAAGAGTTTTTTATTTTCAGCTTTTAACTCATTCAGCTTTTCAATGGCAAACTTTGAAACTAATTTGTCGTTGACAAGAAAAATCGATTGACGTAAAGCAGCTACAATATCCCTCCTAAAAGGAACCGTATTTTCAACAAGTGCACGATGCAATAAAAGAATTTCATCTTGCTTTATTCCCTTGGATGCCAAATCTTCCAAGATGGGCAAGACCTCTCTTTTCTTTTGTTGAATTGGTTCGTCATATAATTTCCACGCTTCAATCCGTGCAACATTAACTGTTTTTCTTAATTCATCTTCTGCCATTAACACCTCAGACTCTTCAAATAAAGCATTCTCTAAGATCCATGACCTCATTTTTACCAGACAGTCCCACTCACGCTCCCATTGAAGGCGCTCAGGTGTTTTATATCTTTCATGACTGCCAGATGTAGAATGGCCTTGTGGCTGGGTTAATTCTTCAACATGGAATAACACAGGAACATGCTCGGCCCTGGCCCTGGATAGGCCTTCTTCAAATGCTTCACACAGGCTCGCATAATCCCATCCTTTTACTTTATAAATTAGAATTCCATTTGTATGTTGCTGTTTTTCAAATCCAGAGAGTGCAATTGAGATAGAAGATTTGACAGTCTGGTATTCCTTTGGAACAGAAATACCAAATCCATCATCCCATACAAAAACAGCCAATGGCACTTTACTTACCGCAGCAGCATTCATGGTTTCCCAAAAATGACCTTCGCTTGTAGAGGCATCTCCAATAGTACAAAAAACAACTTCATTCCCCTTACTTTTAGCAATCGTGTTGTTATCTAAATGGGGGATTCTACGAAATAATCTGGATGCATATGCCAATCCCAATGCCTTGGGAAAATGACCCGCTGTGGGCGCCATCCCTGCTGAAAAATTCTTTGTTTGTGAAAGGTCTAGAAATGAACCATTTTTATCAATAAAGGGACTTGAAAAATGACAGTTCATCTGACGTCCTGCACTATGGGGATCGTTTTCAGGACTTGGGTCTGCATATAATTGGCAGAAAAACTGATGCAAGGTTGCCATTCCGGTACCGAATGCAAAAGTCTGATCGCGGTAATAGCCAGCGTAGAAGTCGCCTTTTTGAAAGAATTTTGCCATGGCCACCTGAGGCACTTCCTTACCATCCCCAAAAATTCCGAATTTGGCCTTTCCCGTTAAAACCTCTTTTCGGCCCAAGAGACTTGCCTGGCGGCTTAAAAAGGCGATTTTGTAATCTTCTAAGACGGTTTTTCTGAATCCTTCAAATGAAAGCTGGTCGATTGAAACAGCATCTAGTTCTTCAGGTTGTCCCATAGAACAAATCTACCCTAAATTTATTAAAACGAGGTTTTGGGAATCCCCAATAATATCCAGATTTATCAACAATTCATGGCTCAGTTCAATCCACAAAAAAGCCCTGTTTCGAAACCTAGGTTAAGAACAGGGCTTGGAAAGAAAACTATTTTTTTTATTTCTTGACCTTGTCGAATTCTGCTGCTGAAATTACTTCACCACTAATTTTCAATTCATAAGGAGCATCAATACCTTTGATTTTAACAAAAATTGTTTTTTCAAACGGTCCAGGAGCTGCTGCGTTGAAACCGGCTTTCAATATGTCTGTCTTTGAATTCATCACAGGCTGCTTTGGCCAAGTAGGCGTAGTACATCCGCAAGAAGCACTAGCCGTTTCGATGATCAAAGGCGCTTTTCCAATATTGGAAAACTGAAAATCATGGGTAACTGGAACACCTTGCTTGATTTTACCGAAGTTATGACGTAGTTCACTGAATTTAATTACATCTTCTGCTTTTACGGCATTTTGTGCGGTTGAAGCAAAGCCAATTGCCAAGACAACCATTGAAAGTAAAAATTTTTTCATTGTGTGAGTTTTTATTTTTTTGTTATTCAATTGTTTAAACCGTGTTATAATCCTTGAATTACAAAATTACTCATTGTTTTCAAAAAAAACTTGCAATAAATCAAAATTAACAAGCCAATTGGCCTGATTTATAGGTTCAAACCTTAGTTATGGAAAATCAGCTATTTTTACGTTATGCTTACACCATCAAAAAGGGGCATTACGATGCCAGCCTCACCAATAAGAAAACTGGTACCCTTTGCGGAAGAAGCAAAGAGAAGAGGAATCAAGGTTCATCATATGAATATTGGACAACCTGATATTGAAACTCCCCCCTCCATTTTACAGGCAGTTAAAGATAGCGACATGAAAGTGCTGGCATATAGCCATAGTGCAGGCAATGAATCCTATAGAAAAAAATTAGTGCCCTACTATAAAAAACTTGGGCTCGATATATCACACGAACAAATCATCATTACCACAGGAGGAAGCGAAGGCATTGTATTTGCTATGATGGCATGCATGGATGCAGGTGATGAATTGATTGTACCTGAGCCGTTTTATGCAAACTACAATGGCTTTGCAGTGATGGCGGACATAAAAATAGTTCCTGTTACTTCATCTATCAAAACGGGGTTTGCGCTACCCCCTATTGTCGATTTCGAAAAATTGATCACACCAAAAACCAAGGGTATTCTAATTTGTAACCCCAATAACCCAACTGGCTACTTGTACAGCAAAGAGGAAATGAAAAGCCTGGAGGAAATCTGCTTAAAGTACAAACTATTCCTATTTTCAGATGAAGCATATCGGGAATTTTGTTATGAGGGTAATGCAACCAGTGCAATGGAGCTTACAACTATTCAAGATCAGGTAATTTTACTTGATACCATTTCAAAACGATACTCTGCATGTGGGGCAAGGATTGGCGCTTTCATCACCAAAAACAAACAAGTGTATGATGCTGCGATGAAATTTGCACAAGCCAGACTGAGTCCACCCGGATTGGCACAAATATTAGCAGAGGCTGCATTGGATCTGCCAGCAGATTATTTCGATATTCCAAAGGCGGCATACCAATCAAGAAGGGACTTGGTGGTAAACAGACTCAATAAGATGGATGGAGTTACTTGTCCAAACCCTGGGGGTGCATTCTATGTTATTGCTCAATTGCCAATCGATGATGGTGATCGGTTCTGTCAATGGCTCCTCGAATCGTTTAATTACAACAACCAAACCGTGATGCTTGCACCTGCAAGTGGCTTTTACAATACCCCAGGATTGGGTACCCATGAAGTCCGTCTTGCGTATGTAATAAACAATGAGGATATAAACCAAGCAATGGATTGCCTGGAAGAGGCTTTAAAGATATACCCTGGGAAAATAAATTAGAATCTGTTGATTAATACAACACCGCCAATCACAAATCCAGCTCCATAGAATGTATATGCATGGAGGGTTTCTCCGAGTATTAGCACAGATAACAACATGGCAAAAATTGGAATGAGGTTATTGAAGGCAGATGTCTTGACCGGTCCAATTTTTTTTACTCCTTCATAATACCAAACCAAGCCCAGTACAGAACCGCAAATACCGAGATATAAAATAGCACC
>CANJEF010000126.1 GCA_947472965.1 Sphingobacteriales bacterium | reverse complement strand
CCAAAAATAAAAATCAATGTGATGAAACTCAAAATAATAATATGGCCTGCAACCATGTTTGCAAAAAGACGTACAATCAACGCAAAGGGTTTCGTGACGATGCCCAACAGTTCAACTGGTAGCATGATAAATAACCTAACTACCATTGGAACACCAGGGTACCAGAAAATATGTCCCCAAAAATGCTTGTTTGTACTGAAGATAATAACAAAGAAAGAAATAACACCTAGCACTACTGTGAAGGCAATGTTACCTGTAACATTGGCAGAACCGGGTAGCAAACCGAAAATATTATTGATCAGAATAAAAAAGAATACCGTTAACAGATAGGGAAGATATTTGTAATATTTGCCCGCCAAATTTGGCTTTGCAACTTCATCTCTCACAAAAGAAATAATGGGCTCTATCGCATTTTGCCATCCGGTTGGAGCAGATGTTACACCAATCCCTTTTTTATAGCGGTTTGCGATACTAATCATCAAAACAACCAATATCAACAGGGCCAAAAACATTTGAACCACGTTTTTGGTGATGGAAAAATCATATACCGATACACCCGCTTCAACTGCATGTACTTTCCCTTCTTCCATTTTATAGCCAGCATGCTCTTCGTGACCATGGTGAAATTTAGATGAAGAAAAAATCGACAGTCCTTTTTGAGGAGAATATAAAATGACAGGTAGAGGGATCGTTGCATGGAATTCACCACCGTCTTTTTGCTTGAGGGTAAAAAAATGGAACTCATGTGAATCTTGTATATGCTCCATGATTATTTTGGCTGGATCTAGCTTTTCACTTGTTCCTTCTTCGTTGGCCTTCAAACCAGTAGAAAAAACGAGTAAAAAAAGACTGTAAATCACTGCCTGAAACAACCTGAGCCACTTGATGCGAATCATTTTCTCCAAATTTTTCGCAAAGATAGTGATGCCTGAATTGAAAACCACGCAATCCTAAAAAAACTGGATATTATTGATTATGGTCCTGCAAAAGCTTCAGTTTGGCATATTGCCCGCCCATCTTGATAAGTTCTTCATGGGTCCCAGATTCCTTCACTTCCCCCTGGTCCAATACCAGGATTTGGTTGGCCTTTCTGACTGTGGAAAGCCTGTGGGCAATAATAATGGACGTTCTACCCTGCGTTAAAACCTCAATTGCATGCTGAATTAGCAGTTCAGTTTGGCTGTCAACCGAGGAAGTTGCCTCATCCAATACCAAAATGGCAGGCTTGAAAAGCAAGGCCCTAATGAATGAGATCAATTGTCTTTGTCCCAATGAAAGGGTCCCTCCCCTCTCCATCACATCATAATGATACCCTCCTGGCAGTTGTTGGATAAAGTCGTGGATTCCAATCATCTTAGCCGCAGCCACAACTTCATCCATGCTGATTGATGGGTCCCGCAGGGTGATATTTTCAAACACCGACCCGGAAAACAGATATACGTCTTGTAAGACCACGCCAATTTGTTTTCGGAGAGAGGCAAGTGAAATCGTCTCAATTGGTTGATCATCAATAAGAATGGATCCTTCCTGATGCTGGTAAAGCCTGTTCAACAAACCGATGATAGTCGATTTTCCACTGCCAGTATGGCCCACGATTGCCATTGTTTCGCCTTCTTTTAGTTCAAATGTAACATCCTTTAATACAGGATGACCCTCACTATAATAAAACCCAACGTGCTGAAAAGAAATTTTACCCCTGATGTGTTTCCGTGTAGCATCCGGTAAATCGGTGAGATGGTCCTTGTTATCGAGTACCACAAATACCCGCTCACCAGCTACCATACCCATTTGCAAGACATTAAATTTATCTGCAATTACCCTTAATGGCCTAAATAATAGATTAAGTAACAAAATAAAGGATACAATATTTCCTGTTATCGAGAGTGCCTCAGCTGCATCCATCTGATACGCATTTCGGGCTGAATACCACACCAGCAACCCCATTGAAAACGCCAAAATGATCTCTACAACAGGAAAGAATACAGAATAGGCAAAAATAGCCTGAATGTTGGCATTGCGGTGACGGCTATTGATCCTTTCAAATTTCTTCTGCTCACGCTCCTCGGCAGTAAAAGCCTGAATGATCTGCATACCCGAAATATGCTCCTGCACAAATGAGTTGAGAGAGGCAATGGCATTCCTTACACTGTTGAACGACTTATTTACGCTTTCTTTGAAAAAATAGGCGGCAACCATTAAAAATGGAAATGGAATTATACAGACCAACGTCAATTGCCAATTGGTATAAATCATTGCAGATAAAATTGCAATGATGGAAAGCATATCCGCAAGAATTGGGATCAACCCTTCTGAAAATATATCATTAATTGCTTCAATGTCATTGATGGTTCTGGTGGTAAGCATTCCAATCGGTGTCTTATCAAACTGTTTTAAATTCAATGATAATATTTTTTCAAAAACCTTGGTGCGCATATCTTTCACCACACGATGACCCAACCAGGAAGTTAAGTATGAGAATGAAAATCGGAATCCACTTTCGAGCAAAAGAATTCCCAATTGAATGATGGTAATGGTAATTAATAAATCCCTTACTGCTGATGATTCGCCAGCAGATACACCATTGACCGCCTGTAAGGTCTTATTAATAAGTAAAGGTCGCAAAGGAGCCATCACAGCCAATATAATGGCAAGAAATACAGAAAAATAAAACCGAGAAGAATAGGGCTTTGCGAAAGCATATATCCGCAGCAGCAACTTGAAATCAAAAATATTTTTCTTTTTTGTCTTTTCCATTTTAGTCTTTTCGCTTTTCAATTTGCCCCCCTTTCCAAAATGGAAGAATACGCTTTTATAAAAATTGCTCCCAAGTTTTTATGGGGCGGAATATAATTTTCAAAACGCAATTTATCTAATCCTGAAGAAAATTGATTCCCTAAGTTCGTCCAGAAATTAATCCAATTAATATTTGCACCATTTCGAAGGGCTTCATTGATCGATTTCAAGATAGGATCATTAACGGTTTTTGTACCCACTTCTTTTGTTGAAATAATATGGGCGTTCATACACTTCTCTAACATTGCATTCAATAGCTGATATCCACCACAAGATCCAACCAAGATGATTTTTGCATTGGGGGGAAATTGATTGATTGTTTGTTTTAGGTAATAACTATGCCCACGGTGAACTACAACTGTAGGAAAAATTTTCATGCTATCAAGATAATCCTTCAATAAATGTTGGGCCTTGATATATTTTTCACTTTCAGCTGGATTTGCGAATGGAAGATTTGCAAAAATCCAAATCGACTTTCCAATCAAAGAACGAATCTCCACCCAGTTTTCCTTCTCAATAATTTTCCATTCGGCTTTATCTCTAAAACCAGTCATAAAATTATCATAAGACACTTTGCTGTCCTGATCTCCATAAAAAAATACCTGCTCCACAACCTTACCTGCAATGTCTGCAACATCATTGTAGTTCACATTGAACACATCAGGAATTTGGTAAACAGTATCCAAAACAAGATTGATGTTTTTAGAACTATCAAAAAGGGTGTTTAGCAATCCGTAAATACGGATACCCTTCATATTGCCTGCAGCTTCTGCCTGAACCAGATTAGATATTACTTCATCAATTATTTGCACTTTTAATTTGGTGCCCTCAACACTGGCAAATGCATCGGCTACATCAACAGCATCAGCAATATCAGCACCTTGATCAAGTCCAATAACAAATTTTTTTATAAGTGAAAACGCAGTAGAATCAGGCATATTATTCAAAAAATCGCCCAGCTTATTGTAGGCAGCAGCCATCTTCAAAAATTTTCTGAAGCGGTCATGGCCAACGCTTAAAAGTATTGAATCTGCCCGCATTCCAGAACATCTTTCCATCATCCTCTTGTATAGACCAAGATAACTGGAAGTGTATAATGTGTTTTCGCCGGAGACAATGAGGTAATAGATTTCTAGTGGTTTGAAAGACCGTATAATGCTGAATCTTGCACTATCGCCAAGTTCATGGCGGGTATTGATTTGGTTAATAAAAATTTCTTCTGACTTTCGAATGATCATCCTATCCATTTCCTCTTTGAAGAAGGATATTTTATCAGCATCCTCTTTTTTTCCAAGTTCAATTCTAGCTTGTACAAGCATTGAAAAATAAGCCACTTCCCTAGCGCTATTGGCTTTCAACTTTTCATACGTTAGGGTATGCTCCAATAATAATGGCAGAAAGGGGAACAACAACCGGCCAGATTTATCTTGTGCAATTTTGTACAACATCTGAACAGTTGAATCCTGCACTGTCTTTATTTTTTTTCCGAGCTCCGACTTTGAAGCAGAAGCATAATCGTAAAATTGAGACGGAAATTGTTTTGCTGAACGGATAATCAAAGTATCGGCCAGCCGCAAATTGAGATAAGGCTCTAATGTGGAAAGCACTTTTTCAGGAAACAAATCCGCAAACTGTTTGTAAACCTCAATCTTAAGATCCATAATTTCAGGATGATCAAAAAAGACAGTATTACTACCAAAGATGGCAGCATTGATTGAATAAGGATTCTCTTTTGCCAACCCCATCAATGAATTCCCGAGTTTATCGGTTTTTACAACCCTTGCATAGGCGCTTAGCAAATCAGTTCCATATTTTTCATCTACCAGATCTTGTCGCTTGCGTTCTATAGATTCCTGTAAAAGCAAAATTAATCCAGTTAGATATTTTACTTTCAGCCGGTGAGGAAGGGCTGTATCTGACTCAAAAAAATACTGCATTGAATCAAGCCGCATGGTGTACCAAGGGTTGACATCTGCCAGCTCCAAGTGGGTTTGATTTTGGGTGGAATCAACTGGACTTAAAAGCCTTAATTGCAATCTGTCAATATCCTCATGAAGCTTAACCCGCTTGAAATCAACTGATGACAAGGAGGATTCCTGTGAAATACCCACAAAGGGAGCATTCATGAAGGCAAAAAGGAGTATTGAAAATGTTAGCCGCATACATGATAGACTGACAAAATTAAGATTTAAAAAAGTTATCTTTGAAATAATCAAAAATAGTTACTAAACCTGCCTATCGTTAACAATTTAATAATG
>CANJEF010000125.1 GCA_947472965.1 Sphingobacteriales bacterium | reverse complement strand
TGAGGTTGAACCAATCACCCTACTGGTTATGTTTGCCAGTGCTACCATTGGTGCTGTTATAGGAGCAGGCATTGTTTCAAAGCTTCCCGAAAACACCATCCGGTTTGTGATGGGGCTAGCGTTACTAATTACTGCAGGATTCATGTTTGCCAATAAAATGCAATGGATACAAGGGGAAGGAACGGATATCGGATTAAGCGGTTGGAAATTGTTGGTAGCAGCAATTGCCAACTTTATCTTAGGTGCACTGATGACAGTAGGGGTTGGACTTTATGCCCCTTGTATGGCGTTGGTCTATCTGCTAGGACTATCGCCACAAGTGGCCTTTCCGATTATGATGGGTTCATGTGCATTTTTGATGCCACCTGCATCATTTAAATTTATTAAAGAAGGGACCTATCATCGGAAAGCAGCATTGGGCATGGCCATACCAGGAATCATTGCAGTACTAGTTGCTGCACTCATTGTTAAATCCTTGCCATTGGATTCACTCCGTTCGGTGGTGATGGCAGTCATCATTTATACATCCCTCGGCATGTTATATAATGTCATTAAATCAACCAGGCAAAAAGATTCTGAGGTCGAGCTTGTTGCTAAATAGTTATTCCAAAAAAGCACAAAGCAATAATCACTATAATGATTGAAGAAAATCAATGCTTTTTTTCAATGCCTGCTCAGGGTTTGCAACCATATCCTGCTCAATAAAGAAATGATCTACCCCATTTTCTTTTGCAACTTTCAGAATTTTTGGCAGTTCGATAACACCATCCCCTGCACTGCACATGTAAGGAAACAAGGCTATCCATTGTGTTGCATTCCCACCATCACCTGCAAATGTTTTCTTTTCCTTCATGTCTTTAACATGCATCATCTTATACCTTCCCTTGTGTTTGGTGAGAAATTCGATTGGGTCAACGCCACCTGCCACCGTCCAGTAAAGATCCATTTCAAAATATACGAGTGATGGATCAGTTTCATCAAATATGATATCCACTGGCATTTTACCATTTTTTTTCTGCAAACCATATCCATGATTATGATAAGCAAAACGTACACCTTGTTTTTTTGAGTTCTCTCCAATTAGATTAAAAAGAGCGGCAGTCTTTTTGTAGTCATCCAGTGTTTGTCTGTTTTCATCAGGAATGGAAGGGAGGACGACATATTTAGCCCCGACTAAATTCGCTGCATCCAACAATGGAGAGATATTATTTTGTAACGTATCAAGGTCCGTATGCAAAGATGGTATGCTGATCCCATGGGCTTTTGTTATAGCAAGAACATCAGTAGCTGTTTTTCCAAAAAATCCACTGCCCTTAAAACCCAATTGTGGGGTGATTTCATCCCAACGTCTTTTAGCTTTATCTGTGCTGAAATCATAGGGACCATACATTTCAATTTCATTAAACCCCATTGACTTGACCATGGCTATTGCCTCTTCAAAATTGGCATCAAGCTTTTTAGGAATGGAAAATAATCCCAAACCGATATTGCCAATAAGTTTATTATGTTGGGCAAATAGATTGGTATTGGAAACTGCAGCAAGGGAAAGCAGCGAAGCATTTTTGATGAATTTTCTTCTGTTCATGATCTCGATTTTATGGAAATTAATGATTTAAGTTGAAAATAATTATAAGCAAAATAAATTGTTTATAAACCTGATAAATTAGAATAAAAGCTATTTAATGCTTGTTGCTAAATAAAATATTGCAGCACCAATACACCTAGCAATCCTACAATGCCAAGTATGGTTTCCATAATAGTCCATGAACGCAATGTATCTTTTATCGAAACGCCAAAGTACTCTTTGTATAACCAGAATCCTGTATCGTTTACATGCGACATAACCATGGATCCGGCTCCGATACTCAATGCCAATAAATTTGGATTTACTGCTGATTTTGCTAACAAGGGAAGTATGAGCCCTGCAGTAGTAATACCCGCCACTGTTGAAGATCCCGTTACAATTCGCAACAAGGCTGCAATCAACCAAGCAATAATCAATGGATTGAATGGGCTGTTGTTGGTTAATTTCATTACTTCTTCGCCTACATGCATGGTTTGTAGCATTTCCTTAAATGCTCCGGCTCCAGCAAATGTTAGGGTCAATGGCGCAACCTCCTTGATGGCATCAATTAACCAATTTTGCATGTCAGACCAAGCTACATCTCTTTTAAAACCCAATAAATAAATGGCTGCTGACAATGATATTAAAAGTGCTACAATCGGTTCGCCAATGAATGCAGCAAAATCATTGTTGAAAAAAGAATGAAGGGCTATCAACAATACAGGTAGTAACAACACAAGTAAACTAGAAAATAAACTTGGATTGATTTTCAAATTTTCATCTGGCGTAAAATTCATTGGTGATGCATTTATATTTTTCAATGACATACCAAAAAGCCAACCTGAAATCAACATTGCCGGTATAGCAATGACGATACCCAACCCCAAAGTAGTAGCCAAATCAGCGCCTGGTAGATGGGTCACCAAGTAATAAGGTGCTGGATGTGGTGGTAAAAAGCCTTGTGTGATAGATAATGATGCAAGCATCGGTATTCCAAGATAAACAGGATTGATGTTTTGTCTTTTTGCTGTTGACAAAACCAAGGGTGTCATAAGTAGAAATGCTACAGAAAAAAACAAAGGCAGGGAAACAATAAATCCAATGATCATAAATGCAAATGGTAATCTTTTCGGACCAAAAATGTTTACCAATGAATCGGTAATCACAATGCTAGCATTACTCTTGGCAATCATTTTGCCAATCATTGACCCTAAAACAATAATGGAAACAATGGCTCCCAATGTAGACCCAATGCCTTTCTGAATAGAATCAATGATGATGCCAGTTTTAAAACCACTGGCCAATCCCAAAAAGAGAGATACAATCAAGAATGATACGAAAGGTTGTAGCTTAAAAAATGAAATGAGTGTTATAAGCAAAAAGATACTTACCAATACAAGTAACCACATATCATTTTTTTAAGTGATTGATGATTGGGCTATAGCGAAATGATTTTCCCTGTCCTTACACTCTCATCGCATGCAAATGCAATTTTGAGACTGTTCACCGCATCATCCACATGATCGGTCAGATCAATATTTTCGTTGATAGCCTTCAAAAAATATGCTTGTTCCCTGTTACACAATTCCTGGTGATCAGGTTCATCGGTAAGATCAATCCATTCATCGGGCTTGGTAAATTCATTTTTAGGATCGATATCTGCATGATGCCAACGCAAAGATTCTGTTTTAGTATGCGAAGCAACTGAATCGGATTGTCCTGCAGCTGCTGCATTTTTTGCAACAATCGATACAGAACCTCTTGGACCAATGACATCCTTTACAAAGAATGCCGTTTCACTGATCATAGGTCCCCACCCTGCCTCATACCAACCTACAGATCCATCTTCAAAGCGGATCTGCAGCTGTCCATAATTGTAATTTCCTTCCGGTATATCATTGGTCAACCTTGCTCCAATGGCAGATACCTGGATGGGCTTTGATCGAACCATTTGGCACATGACATCAATATAGTGAACGCCACAATCAACAATTGGACTTAAACTTTTCATTAGATTGCGATGCACATCCCACATATATCCATGGCTTTGTTGATTGAGGTTCATGCGCATTACCAATGGCTTTCCTAGTTGATGTGAAAGTTCAATGAATTTGATCCATGAAGGGTGATGACGAAGTATATAACCAACAACCAATTTCTTTCCAGCTTTTTTTGCTGCGGCTGCAACACGTTCAGCACCTGCAACAGAATCTGCGATGGGCTTCTCCATAAAAACGTGACAACCTTTTTCAAAAGCCATGATGGCAAAAGCTTCATGCGTATCTGGATAAGTTGAAATACAAACAGCATCAGGAGATGTTTTCTCAAGTGCTTCCGCATAATCATTAAACAGCGGAAAACCACCGCCCAGCTTTTCATCCAACACTTCTTTGCTCTTTCCTTTTGATACCAGGCCACAAATTGTTGTACCCTCCATCAACTGAAAAGCCATTGCATGAGAAGCACCCATGTTACCGCACCCGACGACCAAAACCCTGATTGAACCGTTTATAGACATAATGATTTTTTTAGAACAGATTAATTGAATCAAATATATTCAAAGTGTTGATTGAAAACGTTTACTACACTTCAATTTTTTGAATTGATATATTCTTGTGCAAATCAGAAGAAATCCCTCCCATCGGTTACCAGGGTCAATCCCTTGAAACGTCCTTTGTCAAAATCAATCCTACTGGCTTTTACGGCTATAGGAAAACGACTTGATCCGGCAACCATCTTGATGCTATTGTTTCGTGAAGTGGAGAACTCAATTTTATTGTTTGCCGTCTTCTTCAAAGCAGAAAGCATTTTGCTACTGATCTTGCTATCCGTTTCCATCTCAGCTACCAGCTGTTCTGCAGTTACCACCCCTGTAATAATCAGCAACTGATTGTTGTTGGCATGGCGGAGTAGCACAGGATTGGGATGAAGAAAATCAGCCTGACTTAAAAAATCATTTATACTGCCTAAGGGAACCACTTCCGTCATTGCGTTCTTATAGGAGATACTCACCTTCTTCCCGGTACTGATTGTGCCACTGAAATCAACATTTGGTAGTCCAATCGATTGCATCCATGATTGTAATAAGGTAAGTCCGATCTGAAAAGCATATTCGTTTTTATGTACGTCGTTAATGGATAAACTCGGATCCTTTGTAGGTCGCAATTTTATGCCGCTGTTGAAAGCGTGCAGGATATCAGCGTAATAAAGCTCCGGCTGATTGAATCCCTGTTTCAACCAAAGTTGCAAGGGTTTGTGGTTGCGAATGGGTCCATCAATGAGGTCGTATCCTGCTTCACGCAGATGCTGTTGGAGGTTGGTATTGGGCATGGTGATATAAATATGGTTCGAAATATAAATTTAAATTGATTGCCCATATTTCAACTTAAAAATTGGATAAATATTGAGATCAATTTTAAAATCATCAACCAAAATAGGTCTTCATGATTCCTCTCTCTGATTTTTTCCAAAATGCAAAAAAGGAACCCCCTGC
>CANJEF010000124.1 GCA_947472965.1 Sphingobacteriales bacterium | reverse complement strand
CCTGGATAAAGGTGCCATCCATCAAAAAAATAAAATACTAAGCTATTGACCAACTTGAGCGGTTAGCTTCTCAAGCACAAAATAAACCGCAGGACAAAAACTGCTATTCGTCAAGGTGAGTGTTTGTCGTTTAAAAAAAACATCTTCATCTGTATAGGGAAACCTTTTACAATCAGATGGCCTATCCTCGTAGATAGAACAGAAATTATTTTGGCCCAGAAAAGGGCAGGGTTTTGATTTGAGTACATAATCCCCCTCCTGATCCAATGCCAGGTATTTATCGATGAAAATACTTTCACGTAGTCCTAGAGATTTACTGATACGCTTGATATCGGGAGTCTTGAATCGCGGAGAATACCCCTTACAACAATTACCACAAGAGAGGCAATCGATTTTTTCAAATGCAGCATCATGCAATTCAGGAAGCACCTTCAACACCGCATTTTTATTTGCCTTTTGAAGAAACCCTTTATAAACTTTTAACTTCTCTTTTGACTTAATCTCCCAATTATCTAACATCGATTCTGACATGGTACAAAGTTATGCCAAATGATTTTTAGCCACCTTCAAAGAATTAAGGAAAGCTGTTTCACTATTTAATCCACATTTCCCACTATTCATCCACAAATGAAGGATAAACTCAGGCTATCTGTTTAAATTTGCAAACGATTTAATTACACAATTTACAATAAGTAAATCCCGATTTCCATGAACCTGATTGAAAGCCAAAAACACGAATTCAAGCAAAGACATATTGGTCCCTCCCCAAGAGAAGAAAAAGAAATGCTTAAAACCATTGGAATCAATACCCTGGAAGAGCTTGTGGCCAAAACAGTCCCTGAAAACATTAAATCCCCAAGAGAGCTTAGCGTACCAGAGGCCATGAGTGAGGCTGCATACCTTCAGCACATTAAAGAAATTGGCAGTAAAAATATTGTTGCAAAAAATTTCATCGGACAAGGATATTACGGAACACATACTCCCAGTGTCATACTGAGGAATATTTTCGAAAACCCAGGATGGTACACCCAATACACCCCTTATCAAGCTGAAATTGCCCAAGGGAGATTGGAAAGCCTGCTGAATTTTCAAACGATGGTTAGCGATCTCACCGCACTACCAATTGCAAATGCTTCACTACTTGATGAAGCCACCGCTGCGGCAGAGGCCATGACCATGTTTTTCAATGCACTCAACAAGCAAGACCATATTGAAAGACCTAAATTTTTTGTTGATAAAGATTGTTTTCCTCAAACAATAGATCTGCTATATACCAGAGCCGCACCGGTTGGAATTGAGATTGTGATTGGGAATTCAGATAATGCAACCCTTGATAACAGTTATTTTGGAGCATTGGTGCAATATCCAAACGACAAAGGGAATCTTGTTGATCACAGGACTTTTATCAACAAAGTGCATGAAATCGGGGGGTATGTTGTAATGACCACGGATCTGCTTGCCCTGACCTTATTGACACCACCTGGAGAATTGGGAGCGGATGCTGCATGTGGTTCTGCACAACGTTTTGGAGTGCCACTTGGCAATGGTGGTCCACACGCTGCCTTTTTTGCTACAAAAGATGAATTTAAAAGAAGCATCCCGGGTAGAATCATCGGCATCAGTATTGATGCGGATGGCAACAGAGCCCTGAGAATGGCGCTGCAAACCAGAGAGCAACACATCAAAAGAGAAAAAGCCACCTCAAACATATGTACAGCACAAGCCTTACTTGCCAACATGGCTGCGATGTTTGCTGTGTACCATGGTCCGGACGGATTGATAAAAATTGCAAAAAGAACTTCAATGTATGCGCAGTCTACTGCCAATGCATTGAAATCAATGGGCTTTAGCATCATCAACCAACATTTCTTTGATACGATTACAATCAACACCAACAAGGCTACTGACATTTTTCAGCAAGCATTGGCTAAAAACATAAATGTTCGCCTAATCGACAATAACCATCTCGGAATAAGTTTTGATGAGACCACTGATCATAAAAATATTCTTGAACTTTTATCCTGCTTTAGTGAAGGAAAAATCACAGATTCAAGTTTAACAGAAAATGAACAACTCTTAAATATCCCTTCAGCATTAACGAGAACATCTTCATATTTACTTCATCCTGTTTTCAACTCTTACCATAGTGAAAGCAAAATGATGCGATACATCAAATCACTTGAGAATAAGGACCTTTCCTTGAACACATCAATGATCTCATTGGGTAGTTGTACCATGAAGCTGAATGCTGCTACTGAGATGATCCCTCTGAGTTGGGAATGCTGGAGCCAGATACATCCGTTCGCACCCGCATCTCAAACACTTGGATACAAACAAATTTTAGATGAACTATCAGACTACCTGTCTGAGGTTACTGGATTTGATGCATGCAGCCTTCAACCCAACAGTGGTGCACAAGGAGAATATGCAGGGTTGCTCACCATTCGTGAATATCACCGTTCAAGAGGCGATCACCACCGCAATGTGATGTTGATCCCAATTTCTGCCCATGGCACCAACCCCGCTTCTGCAGTGATGGCTGGAATGAAGGTAGTGGTTGTAAAAGCACTTGAGAATGGATATATAGATGTACATGACTTGAATGAAAAAGCAATTCTTCATAGTGCACAACTCGCAGGCATCATGATTACGTATCCTAGTACCTACGGGGTATATGAGGAAACAATAATTGACATTACCGATATCATTCACAGCCATGGCGGACAAGTGTATATGGATGGGGCCAATATGAATGCACAAGTGGGATTAACCGCTCCAGGTTTAATTGGAGCAGATGTTTGTCACCTGAACCTCCACAAGACATTTGCCATTCCACATGGAGGTGGCGGACCAGGTATGGGACCAATCTGTGTAAAGTCACATCTCGCACCATTCTTACCCGGGCATACACAACACGTAGATGGGTTAATCGGCGATAATAAAGGAACCAATGCTGTAAGCGCAGCTCCATATGGAAGTGCAAGCATTTTACTGATCAGCTACGCATACATCAGAATGTTAGGATATGATGGATTGAGGCTAGCAACTGAATATGCCATCTTAAATGCAAATTACATGAGAGCCAGGCTGCAAGGACATTATGATGTTTTATACTTGGGAAAGAACGCAACCTGTGCACATGAATTTATCGTAGACCTTCGTCCGTTTAAAAAAACAGCTGATATTGAAGCAGAAGACATTGCCAAAAGGTTGATGGATTATGGTTTTCATGCTCCAACACTAAGTTTCCCTGTCCCAGGTACAGTTATGATTGAACCTACTGAAAGCGAAGACAAGGGAGAGCTGGATCGTTTTTGCGATGCGTTAATTTCAATTAGAATGGAAATCAAAGATGTTGAAGAAGGAAAAGTTGATAAAAAAGATAATGTCTTAAAAAGAGCACCACATACACAACAAAATATCTGCGGTGATGATTGGACTAGACCCTATTCAAGGCAACAAGCAGCCTTTCCAGCTGCTTGGGTTCATCATGCAAAATTCTGGCCGAGTATAGGAAGGGTGAACAATACCTATGGTGATCGAAATCTTGTTTGCACGTGTGAGCCGGTTAGTAGCTACGAAGAACAATAGTTTTATTGTCAAAAAAAAGTTTGTTGCCATTTGAAGATAAATGATCATTTGTTCGTAAATTTAAACGAATGAGTCGAGTTATTTTAGATATTATTCTAAAATAAGTCTATTTAATTGAATATTTTCAAATACCATACGCAATATGACTGAAAATCTTGGTTTGTACAGGTCTGAATTTGAAAGAGATGCATGCGGCATTGGATTTGTTGCAAACCTCAAAGGCAACAAAAATCACAAAACCATCAGTGATGCACTCACCATTTTAGAAAATATGGAACACAGGGGCGCCTGTGGCTGTGAAAACAACACGGGGGATGGTGCCGGAATTCTTATACAAATCCCACATGCATTCTTTTTTGATGAATGCCTTAAAATGGGTGTACATCTTCCATCGTATGGAAGATATGGAGTAGGCTCCGTATTTTTTCCAAAAGAGGTAAGACTGAGGGAAGAATGCAGGGATATATTTAGCAGAACTGCCGAAGAACTTGGATTAGAAATTTTATCATGGAGAAAAGTACCCATAAACCCAGATGGAATTGGATTTACCGCACGCTCTGTAGAACCTGAAATTGAACAGGTGTTCATTTCATGCCCAGATCATATCACGGATCCATTGGCATTTGAAAGGAAACTTTTCATCCTTCGAAACTACGCTACTCACCTAATTAACAATACCGTAAAGAAAGATCCGATAGGTTTTTATGTTGCGTCGCTTTCGTATAAAGTAATTGTTTATAAGGGACAGCTTACCAGCATGCAATTAAGATCATACTACCCTGATTTAAGCAATAAAAAAATGGTGAGTGCACTAGGATTGGTACACTCGAGGTTTGCTACAAATACGTTCCCCTCTTGGAAGCTAGCCCAACCATTCAGATACATTGCACACAATGGAGAAATAAATACGTTACAGGGGAACTTAAATTGGATCAAGACCAACGAAAAAGGATATACATCCCCCTACTTCTCAAAAGAAGAAATGGAAATGTTATTGCCGCTCGTTTCCAATAACCAAAGTGATTCCGCCAGTTTAGACAACATGATTGAATTGTTGACACTGACAGGAAGGTCACTTCCACATGTTATGATGATGCTTATTCCAGAAGCATGGGATGGAAATGAAAGCATGGACCCTGTAAAAAAAGCCTTTTATGAATACCATGCATCCATCATGGAACCATGGGATGGACCTGCATCTATTTCATTTACTGATGGTAGAATTATTGGTGCTACGCTCGACAGAAATGGATTGCGCCCATCAAGGTATTGTGTCACTTCAGATGACCGTGTGATCATGGCATCGGAAACAGGTGTATTGCCGATAGATCCTGCCTTAATAAAAGAAAAAGGAAGATTACAACCCGGTAAGATGTTTGTGGTAGACATGGAACAGGGGCGCATCATCAGCGATGACGAGCTAAAAGAATCCATCTGCTCACAAAAACCTTATGGCGAATGGTTGAACAAGTATAAAATTCGTTTGG
>CANJEF010000123.1 GCA_947472965.1 Sphingobacteriales bacterium | reverse complement strand
ATCTCGCTAAGCAAGATCATGCTTTCACATCCACATGACCTGATGCACAAGGCAACAGGCTGGATGTTAAGGGAAGCCTGGAAAAGAAAACCGAATGAAGTGGAACAATTCATCTCACAAAATGCAAAATCAATGCCACGCACCATGCTTCGCTACGCGATTGAAAAAATGGATACAAAGAAAAAATCCCACTTCATGAAGTTAAAAAAACAATAGGTAGCTCCTTAAAATGAAACATCCCCGTTGCCAGGGATGATCACTTCAATTGTTTCCTCAAGAATAATTCGTGTCACGGACGGAATTGAACCGCCGTTGAAGGTTTTGCTGACCTCTGCCTTCCCACTCGGCCACGTGACTATGTTTTGTATTGTCTACCAAAATTATAGACTTATAGTCAAACCACAAAAAATATTTTTAATTGTGTGATTATTTATTAAAACGCGCGGGGGGCTGTATTAATTAATTGTAAAGAAATAGTCAAAACCGAGTAAAGAATCAATTTTAGGAAATTTGAATGCATAACTTAGAGTCGAAATATTCCATTGACTTTCTTATGCCGAAAAACACGCACATACAAAGGGACATCAGTTGGCTTAGCTTTAATGCAAGGGTACTTCAAGAAGCCAACGATCCCAGTGTTCCATTAAAAGAGAGAATCAGGTTCCTTGGAATTTTCTCAAACAACCTTGATGAGTTCTTTAGAGTGAGATTTGCCACGCTGAAAAGAATGGCTGAAGTGAATGCCAGCAAAAAAAAGCTGAAAGCATATATGGAAGCCTCACCCAATGAAGTGTTGAACGAAATAACCCTCGTTGTTTTAAAACAGCAGAGTGAATTCATCAGAATTTGGGAACTGCTTCAACAGGAATTGAAAAAAAGCAAGATTTTTCTCAAAAATGAAAAACAACTAACCAAGGAACAAAAAATATTCGTCACAGATTTTTTTGAAAATGAAGTTCGCTCCAACATAATTCCTTTGATGATTGAAAGTTTGCCGGAGCTTCCATACTTACGCGACAAGAGTATTTACCTTGGTGTAGTGATGCAGAAAAAAAATTCAGCATACAAACAAAAATATGCACTCATAGAAATTACGTCTAAATCACTTGGAAGATTTATTGAACTTCCCACGAGCAAAAATGAAACCCATATTATCTTGCTTGAAGATATCATCCGATTTAATCTTCCTTATATATTTTCCTATTTCGGATATGACAATTTTGAATCCTATATTTTCAAAGTAACGAAGGATGCTGAAATTGATCTCGACAGTGACGTGAGCACTTCTTTTGTAGAAAAAATGCAAAAGGGAATTAAAGGCAGAAGAAAAGGAAAGCCGGTGCGGTTTGTTTACGACAAGGAGATGAATGGAGGCTTACTCAACTACCTAACCAAAAGATTGAAACTTGATAATAAAAGCAGCATTATTCCAGGTGGAAGGATACACAACTTCAGACATTTTATGGATTTCCCCAATGTATTTGGTGCATCCCGAAAGAAACTCCCAGCAGTAGTGCATCCGGCATTGAAAAAGGCAATCAGGGTTACGGATGTAATCGATAAAAAAGATGTACTACTTCACTTTCCCTATCATTCCTTCAATGCAATCATCGACTTATTAAGAGAAGCGGCAATTGACCCGGATGTTATCTCCATCAGAATAACCGCATACCGGCTGGCACCAGAATCGAAAATCATCAATGCACTCATCAATGCTGCAAGAAATGGCAAAAAAGTTGAAGTGATGTTGGAACTCAAAGCACGCTTTGAGGAAGAAGCCAACCTCGAATGGAAAAGCATTTTGGAAGAAGAAGGTGTTCGGGTTTTACTGGGTATTCCAAATATGAAAGTACATGCCAAAATCTGTGTGATCAAAAAACGTTCCGGGAACAGAACAATTCAATATGGCTTTGTGAGTACGGGTAACCTGAATGAAAAAACTGCCAACTTTTACGGGGATCATTGCCTGCTGACGTCCAACAGGAACATCATGGCAGACATCAATAAAATTTTCTTCTACCTGGAAAACCCTGTGCTGCATGAAAACATTCTTCATGACTGCAAGACATTATTGGTAAGCCCAGTGTCCATGAGAAAAAAAATAGATGAACTGATAGACAAGGAGATTAAAGAGGCTAAAAAGGGTAATAAAGCAACGATTACGCTTAAATTGAATTCGTTGAGCGACATTAGCCTGGTTGATAAAATCGCTGAGGCATCAGCAGAAGGTGTTGAAGTGAGTCTGATTATCAGGGGAATTTATTCAACCAAAAAACACCTGAAGAAAAATGAAAAAAATATTTTTGCAATCAGTATCGTAGATGAATTTCTCGAACATGCCAGGGTACTTGCCTTCCACAACAAGGGAGAAGCATTGGTGTATATATCAAGTGCCGATTTTATGGTCAGAAACCTCGACCACCGTGTTGAAGCTGCTTGTCCCATTTTTGATGTTGCCCTCAAAAAAGAATTGCTTGAAATTTTGAAAATCCAACTGCAGGATAATGTAAAAGCAAGAATTCTCGATACAGAATTAAACAACAGATACGTAACTTCGCCTGGTAAGCGCAAACTGCGTTCACAAATAGAAACCTACAATTACCTCATAAAAAAACAAGCAATCCCTATACGTGAAATTAGCAGCCATTGATATCGGAACAAATGCATGCAGGCTGCTCATTACAGAAGTTACCCTAAACCAACAAAACAAACCCGTATTCAACAAATTGAATCTTATTCGGGTTCCCTTGAGGTTGGGATTTGATGTATTTGAATCAGGACTGATTTCCAAAGAAAAGAAGGGGATGATACTTCAAACCATGAAGGCCTATTCACATTTGATGAATGCCTATAAGGTTGAGAAATCTATTGCAGTGGCAACTAGTGCCATGCGCGATGCCAAGAACAGGGATGAAGTAGTGCGGAAAATTTACCTTGAAACAGGAATAAGCATCAAGGTAATCTCTGGAGACTTTGAAGCATCGTTGATTTATGAAAACCACATTGCCGAAAACCTCAATGAAAACAACAACTACCTATACATCGATGTAGGAGGTGGTAGTACCGAACTAACTTTTTTTGCAAACAATGAACTTGTTTTCAAACAATCATTCAATATTGGAACGATCAGATTGCTAAAGGGATTGACGAATGAAGTTATCTGGGATGAATTGAAGGACTCAATAAGAGATAAGATAAAAGGCCAGAAAAATATTGTAGCCATTGGTACAGGTGGAAATATCAACAAGGTTTTTTCCATGAGCAAGAAAAAGGAAGGGAAGCCTCTTGATCTTGAATTGTTGAAAGATTATTACAAGGAATTTTCCTCTTGCACCCTGGAGGATAGAATCAGAATATATAACCTCCGGGAAGATCGGGCAGATGTTCTCGTTCCCGCATTGCTAATCTATATACAAATCATGAAATGGGCCAATATCAATGAGATCCTCGTTCCAAAAATTGGATTGGCAGATGGATTGGTACAACACCTGTATGCAGAAATAGCTAGTTAACAATTAATTCATCTCTCGTTCAATATTTCTTAAGTTTTTGCTAATCCAGCGATAACATTTGGTTTATAATTTTAATAAACCAACATGCATGAACAAAAGAAACATTGAAGTTCTGGTCTTAAGTGACATTCATCTCGGAACATATGGCTGCCATGCAAAGGAACTTATTAATTACATTAGAAGTGTTCAGCCCAAGGTACTCATCTTAAATGGCGATATCATCGACATCTGGCAATTCAGAAAACATTACTTTCCTGCATCACACATGCAAGTGATAAAAGAAATATTCAGCCTGATGTCAAAAGGCACTGAGGTGATTTATATAACAGGAAATCATGATGAGTCGATGAGGAGATATAGCGGATTGAAAATGGGAAATTTTCAACTGGCAGATAAATATGTGATGAATATTGATGGTAAAAAAACATGGCTATTCCATGGTGATGTATTTGATGCAACAACCAAAGGGAGTGCAAAAATAATAGCCAAGCTTGGTGGACAAGGATACGACTTATTAATCTTGCTAAACAGGGCAATCAACTGGCTCTTAAAATTAATCGGAAAAGAGAAAATGAGTTTGAGTAAAAAGGTTAAAAACGGAGTAAAGAAAGCAGTTTCATGGATTGGCGACTTCGAACAAACAGCAGCAGAACTTGCAATAGAAAAAGGATATCAATATGTGATATGTGGCCATATCCATCAACCACAAATACGCAACGTTGAAACAGAAAAAGGATCTGTAATATATATGAATAGTGGAGATTGGATTGAAAACCTCACTGCACTCGAATACACTGACGGTAAATGGGGTATTTATCAATATAATCAACATGAAATAACCATTCCAAAAGCTGATGCGAAAATGTACAAAGAAGAAAATAGGATACCAATCTTGAATATCATAACTGACGAAGTTGCAGTTCTTTTCAATTCACTAGCACATACATCCAGATAAACAATGAAAATATTTTATGCAGTTCAAGCAACAGGAAATGGACATATCAGCAGGGCTGCTGAAATAATGCCATACCTCGAGAAATACGGTGATGTACATATATTCTTGAGTGGTAATAATCATTCCCTCAAAACGAAGCTGCCTATAACATATAGAAGCAAAGGGGTAAGTCTTTTTTACAACGCCGAAGGGGCCGTTGATGCATACAAAACAATCAAATCCATTAAGCTTCGAAAAATTTGGAATGAAGCTAAATTTCTGCCAATTGAAAAATATGATCTGATAATAAATGATTTTGAATGCATTACATCACTGGCATGTAAAATGAAGCAAATCTCATCCATTCATTTTGGGCATCAGGCAAGTTTTCAGAGTGATAAAACACCTAGGCCGCAGAAAAAAGATATTACAGGAGAATGGGTGTTGAAAAATTATGCAAAGGGAAGTCAAAATATTGGACTCCATTTTAATGCGTACGACAATGGAATCTACTCTCCCATTATCAAATCCAAAATATTAGAATCAGAACCAAAAGATCTTGGTCATATAACCATTTACCTAAATCACTTTTCTGATGAGATCATCATTTCCCAACTTCTGAAATTGAAAAAACATAAATTTGAAATTTTTTCAAACAGTGTTGAGATACCGTATGTAGTT
>CANJEF010000122.1 GCA_947472965.1 Sphingobacteriales bacterium | reverse complement strand
TGGTGGTATTCACTTTCGTTCTGCAGTTGTAAATGGCAAAACACAAGGTAGGGCGCTGGGTGATTTCATTAATTTCAAGGTTAAGATAAAATAGGCAGTATGCTAAATAGAATATTTCTGTGTAGTTTTCAGTTAACTGTTTTACTACTTGTTTTTTGTATTGTTTCACAAGGACAAGAAACAAACGGGCTTAATATTGATTCTATCATAAATAAGAATTTCGATAAGAATGATCCTTATAATGGCGTCATACTGATTGCAGAAAAAGGGAAACCCATTTTTCAACAAGCGTATGGTTACCGGGATGTTGAAACGGGCGTTAAGTTAAAAGTTGACGACGTATTTGAATTGGCTTCGGTTTCTAAGCAGTTCACTGCAATGATTATCATGCTGCTTCAGCAGGATGGCAAGTTAAATTATGATGATCTTGTTGAAAAATATTTGACCATTCCTTACAAGGGAATAACCATTCGTCATTTGTTGAATCATACAAGTGGGTTGCCCGATTACCAGGAAATCATGGATAAGCATTGGGATAAGTCGAAGGCTGCAGACAACAATGATATTCTTGAATATCTTAACAAGTATGCACCACCAGCGATGTTTATTCCGGGTGCTAAATACGAGTATAGCAATACAGGCTATGTGTTACTGGCTAGTATCGCAGAAAAGGCAAGTGGCGAGGATTTTTCTATAATGCTTAGAAAGCGAATCTTTTCTAAGTTGAATATGAATCATACTGACATTCGGACGGTTGCTGAAAAAAAGAAATTGTCGAATTTGGCCTATGGCCATATGTTGGTTGAAGGCGCCAACAGTTATAAAAAAGCAGATTCGTTTCCATCATCAAACTATACCATTTGGTTGGGTAACAGGGAAGGTCCTGGTAGAATCAGTTCAACAGCACAAGACCTATTGAAATGGGATCGTGCTTTATATGACTATTCTTTTTTTACAAAAGCAATGATTGGAGAAGCATTTAAACCAGCATTTTTGAATGATGGAAAATTTTCACTTTATGGTTTTGGATGGGAATTGAACAAAGATCAACGTCAAGGGAAAGTTGTTGAGCACAGTGGCGACAACCCTGGTTATAAAACAGAGATCGTTAGGTATATTGATGCTGATAAAACCATCATCCTGTTGTGTAACAATGCCCATGCAAAATTCCCGACATTATTGGCTGCATTGAAAACCTATGTCTCCTTGCATTTGAATTAATACATCAATTAAAAATATCCTTGTTGAGGTGCTTAAAGGCTTCCATGGCTCCCATGTATTCACAGGTTCTGGCACCGGCTTTGTTGGCATTCGTGAAAAAACCAATCCATGAATTCAAATCGAGATTTAGTATTTGATCTTTTGAATATCCAATCAATTGAAATAACAATGCGCCTACAAAGGCATCACCAGCACCAGTGGTATCAACAGGATTGACGGCTATGCTAGGAATCCGGTGAGTCTGTTGTTGAAAACCAAGCAAGGTTCCTTCTTTTCCAAGTGTGATTGCGAATACACCCTTTGATCTTTCTGAAAAAACTTTTGCTGCATCTTCAACAGATTTTTTTCCTGTCAGTAAAAATGCTTCTTCATCGCTCACTTTAAAAAAATCGGACAGGGAAATGAATTCCCATGCATGTTTTATGAATGCTTCTTGGTTGTCGCCAAATAGCAAGTGTCGGTAATTGGGATCGAAGCTGATGTATAAGCCGTTTTCTCTCGACTTGCTCAACATGTTTTTATAGGTTGTTTGCAGCGGACCAGGAAGAAATCCTGTTGCCGATCCAAAATGTGCAATGCTGAAAGAATTAATTTCAATTGAATTTACATCT
The DNA here is from genome assembly GCA_947472965.1 of Sphingobacteriales bacterium. The sequence continues at coordinate 3,330 of CANJEF010000122.1, read as the reverse complement.
TCATCCGTTAGCATTCCATCCGCACCCCTGTTGAAATAAAAATCCCTTTCACCATTTTCCAAGAGCGATACAAATGCAAAGGTGGTGAAGTGATTGGGATCTTGTATTACATGTTGCGTTCCGATATTGAATTCTTTCATTACTTCGATGAGGTGTGTCCCAAACGGGTCCTTTCCAACTTTTGCCGACATCTCCACTTCACCACCCAATGCTGCAATGGCCGCTGCCACATTGGTTGGGGCACCACCCGGCTTCTTTAAAAAATGCTGACCATCTTTCAATGAACTTCCCTTGTCAGTACAAATCATATCAATCAACGCCTCACCAATGCAAAGGATTTTTTTATTCATGTAGTATCATTCTTTTTTGTTATCAGTTATCAGTTGTCTGTTTTCAGTTGTCTGTTTTCTTTCGTCTTACATCTTATGTCTCATGTCTGAATTCTGACATCTGACTCCTGACGTCTTTTGTCTTACATCTTTTGTCTGACTCTTGACTCCTGTCGTCTACTTATACAATTGATTAAACACAAACTTAAAACTACCATGCGTTTGTGCACGGAAGGTTATCTCCGGACCAAATGCATAGAGCGTTCCTTTCCCAACTGTTGCTGAAAAGGCAGCAATACCATCTTTCAAATAGGATTGTCCCCAAGCCCATCCGCTGCGCAAAGTTTTATCTGATGAAAACCAGGCGAGGGGTTTTACCATTCCACTTGCTTGCGCATCTGGTGTGATGTTGAAAACAGGACTGGCTTCAAAGTATACATCTGTCTTGTTGTTCATGCCCCATGCAGGTTGCGTTTCATTGTCTAATGTTATCTGCATGATGCTTCCGGGGATATAAAATTTTTCACTCGGAAGATCCCTTTCTTTTCCATTCACCATTTCGGTAAGTGCGTTTCGAACCGGAAGCTTAAGGTGGTAAGCAAGTGAAGTGCTGTTGCCTATTGTAACTATTCGACCACCTTCTTCCATGAATTTTTTTAACTGGGGAATTGATTTGTCTATGGTCATGTTGCCAAGACTGCGTTTGAATTCTTCAGGGGTGTCTTCAGGTTTTGGTCCGACGGGTATTCTTGCATCGGCTTTGAGTGAAGGCATGGCTCCTTCAACAAAAAGAATCAGGTCGTATTTCTCATTTAGATTACCCTTATCGATATCCGAAGCATAGATCACCTCTGCATTGAAATGATATTGTTCAAAGATCCAACGCATCCAACCTGAAGCCATTGATCCACCATACACATCCCAAAGTGCGATCCTGGAGGGTTTGATTTCTTTCAATGAGCTTGGTTTTTTATCAACTCCCATAACATCAGCACCTAATGATGTTGCATATTGTTGGATCCAATCTTTTGCATTTCTACCAATAAAAAAAGAACCCATTGCAGTTCCGTTTATTTTTTCTTCGGTACGATAAACAGGGATTCCTTTTTTAAGCAATTCATTCACAGCAATGAATGCATGGTTGTTGGCTGCATTCAATATGTAGCCTGCTTTTGCACTAATATTTTCTGACTTGCCTTTTAAAGATTGTACTTCTCCTTCTGGAATTTTGGTGAAAGGTCCATCAACATTTTCTAGCAACCTGTCGAATGTTACACCCATTGAATATGCAAGGGTCCATCCTGCCGCATCATAAGGAGGAACCGGGGGGCCACCTGGATATTGAAAATCATTGGGGTGATCTTGTGGTTCAAACAGGTCGATGATGTGTGGACGAAAAGCCTGACTGGTTTTAATCACATAGCTTCCCGCAGGATATGATTTGCCGTTTACAGAAAATGCAGCAGATGATTTATGAACCACGATGCCTGTTCGGATCAATGCATTTACAAACCTTGTGGCCGTAGCGAAGTCAGCTTGATTTGAAGAAAGAATATATGTTCTTGCATCCCTATTAATTGGATTTTTTAAAACAGTATCATACAAACGTTGTGGAATGTTCTGAGTATTCCTGCCCCAACTTTCAGGTGTTTCGCTAGGTGGTGCGGCTGGTTTTGTTTGTTGTTCTTTTTTATACAACTCTGCAATTTCATCTGATCGTTTTGGATAGAGTGTCCAGTTGTCACGCGTTCCTTTTTCGATTGAATTTTTTCCCATGCGATAGATGTTGAATAGTAATTCATCACGGTAGCGGACGGCATAATTTAAAACAGCATAGTTAAGGGAAACTGAGTAGTCGATTGAATTTCTGAAATACCATTTGCGTGGGGTAATCGGAAAGGGATTGGCGCTGCTTGGTATCAATCTTGTCGGCACAATGGGAATGGCTGATGGCGTTGGACTACCAATAATTTCTGTAAGCAATCCGATCATATTATGAAAATAGGTTGTGGTACGAAGTCCACCATTATACCAAGTTGAATAGGGTGATCCTGCACGTTGGGTAAAGCCAGGCTTGTCTTCTTTGTTAAGTCTGTTGATCATGGCAGCACCAACAGCATCAAGACTCGTCATCACCAATGGATCAAAAACATAGTTGAAAGGATCCCGGAAAGGAGGGCCCGCTACCACTGCACCGGGAGGTCCTGTTTGGTGATGGTTGTACATGATTTGTGGCATCCATTCAACAAAGAGTTGTCTTGCCATGTTTTGTGTTTCCTTGAGGTTGAGCATGTAGAAGTCGCGGTTGTTATCATGCCCTGCATATTTTTCATACAACCTCGGAAGATATTGTGTAGTTCTTTTGGCCGTATCTGCATTGCGCATGTACCAGTTTGAAACCAGCTCTTGTCCGTCAGGATTGGCATGCGTAAGCAAAATGATCACGTTGTTTAGAATGTTATTTGTTTCCTCATCGTTTCTGCTATTCAGTTGGAATGCCATTTCAATCAATTGATGAGCACCCACCACTTCTGTGGCATGTAATCCACCATCGATCCAAACGACGGCCTTGCCTTCTGCCGCAAGTGTTTTCGCTTCCAGGTCGTTCAATCCTTCAGCTCTTGCCAATTTTTGTGAAATGGACTTGTATTTATCCAGCAGCTTGTGGTTTTCGGGGGAGGTGATAATCATCATCCACTGTGAACGTCCTTCTTCTGTTTTCCCTATGTTAACCAGCTTCGCTCTATCTGAGAGGTCGTCAATTTTTTTCAGGTATGCTTCGGTGGCAGTGTAGTTAGCGAGTAGGTAATTGTCGCCAATGGAAAATCCAAAATGCTCTTTTGGTGTTGGGATACTTTGGGAATGAATTGGACCAAAGTTGGCGAGTAATAAAACCAGGAGAAGACCTTTAAGAAAGCGTGCCATGTGATATAGTTTTGGTCAGTAAATTTAAGTGATTGGATTGATGAATATTTGATGCCATTGCTTTAATTTTCATGTT
>CANJEF010000121.1 GCA_947472965.1 Sphingobacteriales bacterium | reverse complement strand
AGAAGAACCCGAAACTACTGTTCCCGAAAATGATGATCCTAAATCATTTTTTACAAAGCTCAGAGAATCGAAATTAGTTAAGGAAGTACAAGCTCAATTAGAACATAAGCAAATTAGAGATCAAATAGGTGAATCTATTAATCTAAAAGGCGATATGATTATTAGCTATAAAAGTGCGATTGAGGAAGCTAACCCTGCTAATAAAGCAGATCATCTTGAGCTTCACGGGATATACGATCGTTTAAATGAATTTAAGCGAAAATTTCACTCAGGTCTTGTTGGAGATACAGCCAAAGGTTTCGTATCGAAGATTGGCAGTGCGGTTAAGGGGGTTTTCGGTGGGGAAACTCTTGAAGATATCGGAACTGGGTTAATGGCTGAAATACCTACAATAAAAACAACTAGGAATCGCATGAATGCTATTCAAGCCACAGTAGATGCTCCTTCGGCCTCTCCACGACCTTAACTTCAAATGTGAAATAACTTAATTTAAAATAAAAGTTCATATGACCAATCAACTTCAATCTTTAAAAGAAAGCTACGATAAGTTTCCTTATAAAAGTTATCCTTTCCCTAAATCGACCCCACTGCACCTTCGTACGTTGGGTACCTTTTTTGGTATGAACCCTCCTGAAATTAAGCATGCTAAAGTGCTTGAAATCGGCTGTGCTTCGGGTGGTAATATTATTCCACTGGCTGTGCAATACCCTGATGCACATTTTTTAGGAATAGAGCTTAGTGATGTACAAGCTTCTGCTGGAAATGATTTTATCAAGAAGTTGGGCCTTACGAATATCTCGATTAAGAGTTGCTCCATAACGGAATTAGATGAGTCTCTTGGGCAATATGATTATATCATAGCCCATGGGGTTTATTCCTGGGTTACGGATGATGTAAGAGAAAAAATACTTCAAATCTGCAAGGAAAACCTATCTCCTTCAGGCATTGCTTACATTAGTTATAACACACTCCCTGGTTGGAATACCCTATCATCAATAAGAGATATGGCACTCTACCATGCTAAAAATTTTACCCTTCCTGAAGAGCAAATCAATCAAACAAAAATGTTGCTGAACTTCATCAGCGAATCCATTAAGGCTTCTGAAACATCTTATGCTAAATTGATGATGGAGTCTGTTGAAATGCTGAAGAATAAACCTGATTACTACATAGCACATGATTTTTTAGAAATCAACAACAAGGCTTTTTACTTGTCAGAATTTGTAGATCAGGTTAAAAGCAAAAGTCTTCAGTACTTATCGGATGCAGATATTTCAAACATGTACTTACCCAATTACTCAGATGCCATAGCTGAAAAGTTAGGCGAAATCAATGATCTTGTAAGAATGGAGCAGTATCTTGACTTTACAATAAACAGAACATTCAGGTGTTCGTTGATCTGCCATGATGATGTACCTATTAATCGAGAAATTGGACCGGATCGCATGATTAATTTTTACCTCAAGCAAATTGTAGTATCTGAAAAAACAGAAAAAGATGAGGATTTAACAAAATCAAATATTGAGAGTATTTTCTATTTGGATTATAATCAAACCAATACCGTTACTACTACTGACAATGTATTAAAGGCAATGCTTTACTCGTTTCAAGGAGCAGGTGGTTTTATTTCTTTCGATAGCTTACTTGCCTTGGTTGTCTCCAAATTGCCTAAGCAGGAATCAAATAATCTCAAAATAAATTTAGAAGGGGCCTTGCTTAATTTGTTCATGAGGGGCACTTTAAAATTATCAACCGATCCGATAAATGTAAATACATCTTCTAACGACCTTCCCAAGGCATGGAGTTATGCTATGAACCAGTGTAAGCTTTCCGATGAAAGTATTGTGACCAATTTGTATCACCAGACTGTCTCCTTATCACTATTTGAGACTTACATGATTCGCTATATTGATGGAACAAGGTCTAAGGAACAAGTAATTGAAAAAATGTTGGAGCATGTGAAGCAGGGAGATTTAGAGGCTAATTATGGTGGCAAAAAACTGACTAGTGATGAAAAAATAAGAAATATTTTGTCTTTGGCATATCTGGATGCCATTGACAAGTTCAGGGATAATGGGTTGCTTGTATGAAAAATGGATATCGTTGGGTAGTCGTTTGATTCTGTCTTTTTACCCAACAAAAAACAACGTGTGTTTCTGGTTTCAATTTATTGGATTGAAATCCCTTAATACTATCTATTACAAAAGATTTTACCCCCTATTTTGACTACATTGTAAAAAATAATGTAGGATTTTTTTCTAAAATCTAGTTCCAGTTATATCTGCATTTAGGAACTTACAATTGTTCAGTGTTGTTTTTTCAAAATTGGCATCATTGAGTTTACTGTTGTAAAACAAAACAAACTGCATATTGCATGAACTAAAATTTACCTTGTTGGAAATGGTATCAGAAAGATCAACTTTTTCTAGTCTACTATTTTCGAAGTTGGCATCAGTAAGTGTAGCCCATTGGAAAAAAACATGGTCTTGTATTGTATGGCTGAAGTCACAATTTTTCAAATGTGCAGTTTCGAAATTTGTTGAACTCAAGGTGCAATTCAAAAATGAAGCCCCATTGAGTTGTGCATTTCTGAATGAGGTTCTCGTTAATGTTGCTTTCTCGAATACGGCGTTGTTAAGAATTGCAGCTCCAAAAAACAAGTCAGTGAGGTCTTTACCGGCAAAGCTTGCATTTTTAAAATTAACACCATCCAATAAAGCAATTTTGTTAACTGATCGAAAATCATTCCATTTATTTGCATCCAACCATAGGTTTTGAATGGCTTCGATAGTGGGTTTCCAATAATCATCTACCAATTCTATCCTATCCATTCTTGCAAGTTCAAGTCTACAGCCAGATAAGTGGTAGCCATCAAACCGTGAGTTGGATAAATCTGCACCAGTAAGATCACATCCATGAAAATGTAAATTACTTAAGTCCATGTTTGAAAGATCGGCTCCAATAAACATGGTTCTTTCATCAAGGGGTACATTGGTGATTTTTTCATTAAATCCACCCTCAATCAAGTTTTTTATCCAATCAGTTTGATTCATATGCTCCCCTTCTTTCTGTATCTTTTTTGTATGTAGAAGCAACCTTTGCTCCAAACGCTAGTGTTTGGGCTGTTACTTTAGCAATGTCTTTTGCTTTGAATCTGCTGAAGAAACTTGTTGGTTTATCAAGTGAAAGTGGGTCTTTGCCGGCTTCCCCATCTTTTGCTTTTACTGATTCTTCAGCAATCGCGATTAATCGTCCGTGGTTTGGAAGCGCCGCCGCAACTTCTTCAGATATCAATTGACCAGCTGCTTCACAGAGTCGATCGAGATATTTTCCAGCACGGTAAACAGCATACGTTGGCTTATCGCTATAATGATGTAAGGAGTGAATTGCGTCGCCAACATTTTCATTCACTGATTCCAAATAATTTTCTTTCGACAAGTTAAACTTCACACCGGTAATAGTACCTTTTTCACCTGCAAATTTTGAAGTTTCCTTATTCGACATATCATTCAGTTCACCTTTAATTTTTGTTGCACTTTGTTTGCCTAATACGGTATGTAAAACAGCACCTTCAGAAGCATACACCTCATTGGCATAGGTTAGTGCTTCGCCAATTTTGTCGGCAAGCTCCACAGATACTGCATCAATTTGTTCGGGTGTGCTTGCAGCTTCTTTCAAAGTTTTCAAACGTATACGAAGTGCTTTAACGTCTTTGATAAGGGTTTCATAAATTGCATTTGAAGCCTTCATGGCAAGAGCATCCTCTTGATATTCGCTATCAAATTTTGATTCTTTTTCTTTAAAAAGTTGTTTTTCGGCGGCGATTAATTCACTCCTAAAAGTATCTGACTGCTCTGCTACCCGTTTTACGAAAGCGCTGTGTTTGATATCAACCTGATCAAATAGTTGTGAGGTTGCAGCAATCTGAGAATCATTGCCTTCAAGGTTCGACAAGTATGTTTTTTTGTAGGATTCCCAGCTTTTATCAGATAAGTTTCGGCGAATTTTTACGGTAGACCAAAGTTCATTTTTATCTGCTCTTTTTTCTTTGGCTCCTTCTGAAATAGGCGCTGCTTCAGCATTTGCGCCATAAGTTGCAACAGATGCTTCACCTCGAACCTCCGTTTTACCATGCATCCAATCAGAGGAATATACGTTAATATCAAACATCGTACCTGGTTCGTATGGTACGGTGAACCATTTTTTAAATTCAGAATTGATAAGTGCAACACCAATTTCTGTGTTTGCTCCTTTCAATGAAAGGTCAAGGTCTGATGTTACAGATTGTGATCCTAATGCACTTCCAATTTTTAGGTTGTCATCTTGGCTTGCAGCATTTTCTATGCCTGAAATGCCAGATGCAGATACTGCTTCAGCAATCAAAGGCAGGGTGGCCTTTGAAAAATCTTCCCAAACCTTACCTCGCATGTTAACCAATGATTGCATTAATTTGAGCGATACGTTATGTGGTGGAGGCACCTTGACAGCACCAGGCCATTTGCCCATAGCGAGACAAGCTTTTGCTTTGAACCAGTTTGCTTCAAATGATTCTGTCAGAATTTCAAGTAACATATCATTGGAGAATCCGGATGGATCTGAATCAGCCTCATTTAATAAGGCAGCTAGACCGGCAATGTCTTTATGATCTTTGCTAGCAAGCGGTTCTTCAAATTCACCATTTGCAAAAGAGATGGTATCTGAATGATTATCTGCGATTTCCTGAAGCTTAAGTTGCTTAACGTTGTGGGCACGGGTATCATTAATGGTCGCTGATTGTGTCTCATCAATACGGTTTCTACCCCCAATATGCTTTGGGCTAATTGAACCTTGTTGTTTTGATTTAGTTGCAGCTACAGGCATAAAGATGAAGGGCAATTGGGGGTATATAGAAAAACAAATTTAATATTTTTAATTTAAGTATTTAACATCCTTTATTGCACATCATATATTATTTTGAAGTAATAACTATTTGTCATTGATTTTGGAATTCAGCTTCTAATAATTTATTCCAAATTGTTTGCATTATGCCTGAGCTATATAGTCCATCCATTTGAATATCATCAATTTTCGCAACCGGCAGCATTCTCTTTGTTGAGCTTGTTATAAATGCTTCTTTGGCATCAGCAATTTCATTTAAATGAATATCCCTTTCGGCTACTTCAATTCCTGCTTTCAGT
>CANJEF010000120.1 GCA_947472965.1 Sphingobacteriales bacterium | reverse complement strand
TCCCTCAAATTATTTGTTCTCCACGCATCATTGATTAGCAAGGACAAGTGTTGGAAATTTATTTTTATTGGATTCCATGTCTCTACAGGTCTAGTAATACCATAAACGGGAGGAACATTATCTTTTTCTTCCTCAAAGGTTCCAAACAGCTTATCCCAAATGATAAAGACCTGCGAATAGTTTTTGTCGATGTAGATTGGGTTGATGGCATGATGAACCCTATGGTGTGATGGGGTAACAATAACATGCTCAAGAATCCCCATTCTGTTGATATGCTGTGTATGATACCAAAACTGAATAAATAAGTGCAGTGGCGCTACAATAGCAATGACTTCACCCGGAACGCCTAATATCGCAGCAGGAATCAAGAAAAAAGTAAATAGCTTGAAAAATACTGAAATGCTTTGTCTCAATGCACAGGCCAAATTAAACTCCTCACTACTATGATGCACCAAATGGGCATTCCAAAACACATTGGTGGTATGTTGTATCCTGTGGATCCAGTAACCTGAAAAGTCCAACGCTATGAATGCAATTACATAAACAGAAATTTTATTCTCAATCGTGGTGATGGCAAGATTTTTCACCAGCCAGCCATAACTCAAAATTGCTACACTCAATCCCAGCACATCTTTGGTAACATTCGTTACGCCAGAGGTTAGACTTGAAATCATGTCCATGACCCTCACAGTATCCACTCCCTTCCTCCACCCATACCATTTCTCCAATAATACGAGCAGAAGAAAGATTGGCATCGCTATCAGCAATATTTTCCCGTATGTTTCCATTTTACTTATGTTGTCAGCTAATTTCGTTCATCTTGATGAATATTTTGGATTTGGTTGAAGGAATTAAATCCTTTTCTTTCATTTTCATTAAATTGTAGGGTATATGACTTCTAAAGCTTTGTCTCTGCCGTTAACTGAAACCTCACATAAACTGGACGGACATGTTTTCCAGTGCATAGATGCCCATACCTGTGGCAATCCAGTCAGACTTGTTGTGTCGGGTGGACCGGAATTGACGGGAGATAACATGAGTGAAAAACGGCAACATTTTCTGAGGGAATTCGATTGGATAAGAAAAGGATTGATGTTTGAACCACGTGGTCACGATATGATGAGCGGTTCTATTCTATATCCCCCCCATGACCCTGAAAATGATTTTGCAGTTTTATTCATCGAAACAAGTGGTTGTCTTCCAATGTGTGGTCATGGTACCATCGGTACAATTACAGCTGCAATCGAATCTGGATTAGTAAAGCCGAAGATCGAAGGGAAAATTCGAATGGAAGCCCCTGCAGGATTAATTGAAATTTCATACACCCTAAATAAGAATAAAGTAGAATCTGTAAGGCTTACAAATGTGCCAGCCTACTTGGATCAATCAAATCTCTTGGTTGATTGTCCTGGTTTAGGTGAATTGACAATTGATGTTGCGTATGGCGGAAACTTCTATGCCATCGTTGATGTTCAGAAAAATTTCAAGGGAATTGAATTTCATTCTGCTGATCAATTGATTGCTTGGGCCCGCCAACTTCGAAAAAACATCAATGAAAAATACAGTTTTGTCCATCCTGAAAACCCAACAATCAATTCATGCAGTCATATACTTTGGTGTGGTGCAGTATTGGATGAAAAATCAACTGCGAGGAATGCCGTTTTTTATGGCGACAAGGCAATTGATCGTTCACCTTGCGGAACCGGTACCAGCGCAAGAATGGCTCAATGGCATGCACAAGGGAAATTGAGTAAGGGGGACCTCTTTATACACGAAAGCATCATAGGAAGCAAGTTCATCGGCAGAATTGAAGAGGAGCTTACCTTACATGAAAAGCCAGCTATTCGCCCATCCATTGAAGGCTGGGCAAAAATAGTGGGGCACAATACAATTTCAATACAATCGAATGATGATCCTTATGCCTATGGATTTCAAGTAATATGAAAACTCCTTCTGATAATTGACACCGAATAAATTCAATAAAAATTTCAATACCCTCCCAATGAAGATGAATGCCAATTGTTTACTGATTTTATTTTTTTCAATCTTCTCGCTATGTTCCCAAGCTCAGGGCAATCATATCAAGATAAATCCAGTGAACTTTTCCAGCGTTGTTGTCAATGACGCATTTTGGAAACCTAAGATTGATAAGGTGGCTACGAAAACACTACAAGCATGTATTTATCAGACGGAAGAAAAAACAGGGAGGATAAGAAATTTTGAAAAAGCAGCACGCGCTGCTGGAGAGAAGCACGAAGGGGTTTTTTATGATGACTCCGACGTTTTTAAGGCACTTGAAGCCATGGCATATGCCATCAAAACCAATGGGAACAAAGAGCTTGAAAAAAAAGCTGATGAATGGATTGACAAAATTGCAGCCGCACAACAACCTGACGGGTACCTCAATACATATTATATTCTGACGGGATTGCAAAACCGTTGGCAAGACATGAGTATGCATGAAGATTATTGCGGAGGGCATATGATTGAAGCTGCAGTGGCCTATTTCGATGCTACAGGAAAAAGAAAATTTCTTGATGTTGCCATTCGATGGGCTGATCATTTTGATGCCATGTTTGGTCCTGCTAAAAAAGATTGGGTAACCGGTCACCAGGAACTGGAGTTGGCTCTTGTTAAACTGTACAAGGCTACAAGAAATGAACGTTATTTGAAATTGGCGGATTGGTTGTTGTCTGAACGAGGCAAAGGATTGGGAAAGGGGTATACCTGGACAGAATGGAAAGATACAGGCTATGTGCAAGACCTTGTTCCTGTAAAAGATCAAAAAGAAATCACAGGACATGCCGTTCGTGCAATGTATCTCTATACAGGTGCTGCAGATGTTGCGGCATATACTGGTGACCAGGGTTATATGAAAGCCATGAACACGGTTTGGGAAGATGTAGTTTTCAGAAATATGTATATCACAGGCGGCATTGGCTCTGCAGGAAGTAATGAAGGCTTCACAAAGGACTTCGATTTGCCTAATGAACAGGCGTATTGTGAAACCTGTGCATCTGTTGGAATGGTGTTTTGGAACCAACGAATGAATAATCTTACTGGCGATGCAACATATGTTGATGTTCTGGAACGAAGTCTGTATAATGGAGCATTAGATGGCTTATCATTGAGTGGCGATCGGTTTTTTTATGGAAATCCATTGGCATCAAATGGAAAGCATGCAAGAAAAGAATGGTTCGGTACAGCATGCTGCCCATCCAACATTGCACGACTTATTGCTTCGATTGGTGACTTTATCTATGGGTACAATGAAAATAAAATTTATGTAAATCTTTATGTAGGAAGCCAAACTGAATTCAATCTGCCAAAGGGTCAAATGAAGTTTAATATGCAAACCAATTATCCTTGGTCTGGTGATATCAATTGTACATTATCAATGAAAAAAAGCATCCGGACTTCCATTGCTTTCAGAATTCCAGGCTGGGCGAGGGGTGTTCCTGCACCTGGTAACCTTTATTTTTTTAGGGATTCTACAAGCTTGAAACCCCTTATGCTTGTAAATGGGAAAGTACTTCAATACACCTATGAAAATGGATATGCCGTTGCAGAGAGAGAATGGAAAAACGGTGATGCCATTGAATTCAAAATTCCAATGGAAATAAATAAAATAAGTGCAAGAAATGAACTTGAAGTTAATAACGACAGAATAGCCATTCAAAGGGGGCCAATTGTTTATTGTGTTGAAGGAGCCGACAACAATGGGAAGGCATGGAATATTCTTTCTTCATTGGATGCTGAATTCAAAACAGAAAATTTTAATGTATTGGATGAGCAGGTAATCAGCATCGTTGCTGATTTGCCAGTATTGAAAATAGCTGATGATGGATTTGGTGCCACAACTGAAAAACAGCACGTAAGGGCCATTCCTTATTATACTTGGTGCAACAGAGGAAGCAATCAAATGCAGGTTTGGCTGCCTCTTTCGTTCAAGGATATCAAAATAAACTATTGACTTGAATAAGAACACCCATGTCATTGGAAATCAACTAAAAAAAATAGAAATGAAAAAAACAATATTCTTGTTTGTCCTTTTATCAGTTGTTATGATCACGAATGGCCAGGAAAAGAAAATTTGGTCTACTCAACAGGCCAATGAATGGTATTCAACAAAACCCTGGTTGGTTGGATCCAATTTCCTTCCAAGCAGTGCAATCAATCAACTTGAAATGTGGCAGGCTGAAAGTTTTGATGCTGAAACAATTTCGCGAGAGCTGAGTTGGTCTGCTGGCATTGGTATGAATGTAATGCGTGTCTATCTGCACGACTTGGCATGGCAACAAGATCCTGCTGGATTCAAATCCAGAATGGATCAATTTTTAGCCATCGCCGCGAAAAAGAAAATTTCAATACTCTTCACACTATTTGATGATTGCTGGAATCCAACTGCCGCACCTGGTAAGCAACCTGATCCCAAACCAGGTATTCACAACAGTGGATGGGTGAGGAGTCCTGTTATCACTGTTCATGATAATCCCCTTCGCTGGCAATATCTTGAAGCATATGTAAAAGATGTATTATCAACCTTCAAGGATGATCGTCGAATTTTGATGTGGGACTTATATAATGAGCCAGGAAATAGTGGGTATGGATTGAGCTCACTCGAATTGCTGAGCCGCACATTCGAGTGGGCTTGGTTTGTCAGACCATCACAGCCAATAACGTCTGCAACCTGGTTTGACGATAAGACGTACAATGATTTTGTTATTGCAAATTCTGATGTGATTACCTTTCATAATTATAATGAACCTGAAAATCTTGAAAAGGAGATTCTTGAAAAAATGAAATTTGGAAGACCGCTCATATGTTCTGAATATATGGCCAGAACGAGGAACAGCACATTTCAAAATTGTCTTCCTGTTTTTAAGAAATACAATGTTGGTGCAATCAACTGGGGATTGGTTGCAGGTAAGAGTAATACGATCTACCAATGGGGCAAACCAATTCCTGATGGCTCAGAGCCGCCAATCTGGTTTCATGATGTGTTTAGGAAAAATGGTGAGGCGTATAAAAAAGATGAAGTTGAGCTTATAAGATACATCGTGAAATAAAATATTTGAAATGATTGTTCTATATAGTTGCTAATTTCATTTTTTAAATTGCCTTTATAGGGTTTATATGACGAGATTTTTAAAAATCGAATATCAGAAGGACAGGATCTATGGTTTAGATATCTTAAGGG
>CANJEF010000119.1 GCA_947472965.1 Sphingobacteriales bacterium | reverse complement strand
CATAATTTAACATTGCGTTAGACCTGAATCAAAAATTATGAATACTTTGCCCTATGATGTATTTTTTGTAATATTATGATTGGCTCTATATTTTCCTCTTATTAATTCATAAAAATCGCAATGTCTGATCTATACTTAAGTGATATTATCTTTAACCGAAAAGACTACACAATAGAGCCACTGATTTTAGGAGAATACGAAAATTGCACTTTTGATAATTGCAACTTTGTTGAAAACGACCTAAATGAATTTAAATTCATGAATTGCACTTTTAACAGCTGTAATCTTAGTTTAGTAAAATTAAATAAGACGGTGTTCAGGGAAATAACATTCAAGGCATGTAAAATGCTTGGACTTCGCTTTGAGAATTGTGATGATTTTGGACTTTCATTTTCTTTTGATGATTGTCAGCTGAACTATTCCTCATTTTACAAGACAAGAATTAAAAAAACCAATTTCCGAAATTCAGCAATGCTTCAAACCGACTTTACGGAAACAGACCTTACAAGTGCTGTATTTGATAATTGCAATCTTGAAAACGCCGTCTTTTTACAAACGATCCTAGAAAAGGCTGACCTTCGAACTGCCTATAATTTCAGTATTGACCCTGAGATCAACCGATTAAGAAAAGCAAAGTTTTCAGTGCTGGGCGTTCAAGGACTATTGGATAAATATGATATTGAAATTGAATTATGATACCCAGCATAGAAATATTACCTGAAAAAAAGCTGGTAGGCAAAAGGCTCAATATGAGCTTTGCAGACTATAAAGTAGTTGAACTTTGGAAACAGTTTATGCCAAGTCGAAAAGATATAACCAATGCTATTTCAAACGATCTGATTTCAATGGCTATTTACAGCCCCTCACATTTTTCAAATTTCAAACCAACTACTGAATTTGAAAAATGGGCAACGGTTGAAGTGGCAAACTTTGACAATGTAGCAACAGGGATGGAAATATTTATTTTGACAGGCGGTCTTTATGCAGTGTTTGAATACAAAGGATTAAACACAGATAATGCAATCTATCATTACATCTTTAACAGTTGGTTGCCAACTTCAGGATATGCATTGGACAATAGGCCTCATCTTGAAATCCTTGGAGATAAGTATAAAAACAATGACCCCACATCTGAAGAGCTTATTTGTATTCCCATTAAAGAAATACAATAAGCTACTCCATCCAAGAAGAAATTTACAGTAAGACTGTCACGTTAAATCTTATGCCGCCAATTGACTAACCAAAAGGTTGTTCAATTGAAATACTTTGCTTCGAAAAAAACTGTGGTCCATTTTCAGCAACATATAAACAGTCTTCAAGACGAATACCAAATTCGCCTGGGATTGAAATGGTTGGCTCATCACTGAAACACAATCCTGGAATAATTTTCGTTTTATTTCCCTTTACAAAATTTGTCCACTCATGACCCTCTAATCCAATACCATGACCTGTTCTATGTGGTAACCCTGGTAGCTTATAATTTTTTGCAAAGCCCGCTGCCTCAATAACAGCTCTTGCGGCAGCATCAACAGACTCACATGTTGCACCAATTTTAATCGCGGCAAATGCAGCATCCTGCGCTTCCTTCTCTTTGTTCCATACTTCTATCTGTCGTTGGGTTGCCTTACCCGCCACTACTGTTCTTGATATATCAGAAGCATATCCCTCAACACTGGTACCCCCATCAACCAACACAATATCGCCTTCCTGTATAGTTTGAGGTACAATGCTCCCATGTGGTAAAGCAGAATACTTTCCAACGATAACCATGGCGCCACCACTATAACCGAGTTGCCTAAAAGCTGTTGCAATGTTATTAGACAATTCAGCTTGAGACATTCCAGGTCTGATCGTCTTGAATGCTGCCTTATACGCTTCAATGGTTACGTCGCTGGATTTTTGCATCAATGCGATTTCCGCTTTCGACTTGTACATTCTGCAACCTGCAGTAATTGGAGTGGCATCAACAACTTCAAAACCAGCTGCCGTTTTCTTCACACCATCGGCAATGAAAAACCTTACGCGCTCTTCCATACCAATTCGTTTGTGCTTCACACCTCGATCCTTAACAATCCCCACAATTAATTCATACGGACTTTCATGTTCTTCCCAGCAACGAACTTCATTTCCAAAAACAGGATTGATGAGTTCCATGGCACGATCTTCTTCAAACTTAGGACAAACATATGCGATGGCCCCCTTTGCTGGAATCACAACCCCAAACGTACGTTCACTTTGTCCCCAACGCATGCCAGTAAAATAAAAACAGGAAACCGTTCCTTCAAGAAAAATAGCATCAATATTTTCCCTTTCCATCAACTCTTGTGCCTTTGAAATACGCTGTTTTCTTTCTTCAACCGAAATAGGCACAACACCCTCTGTCATTGGCCTGAGACCTTCAATCACACTTGGAACATCAAACCCTTGCTCAACTTTTCGAGTTGATGCAAATAGATTTCCCGAAAGGGACAATGCACCTGAACCAAGTGCTGCTATATTTAAAAACTTCCTTCTGTTTTGTTTCATCTGAATTGTATTTATAACTACAAGAAAAGATATTTTATTTTTTTATTACTGTTGGATATTCAATTCCCAATTGTTCAAGATAACTTGCATATTTTGTTTCGTCGTAATAATATTTTTTCAACTGATCACGATACTCTCCCATGATGGCCTTGTTCAAATGAATGGCAGGAGGATCTTTTTCAGTAATGAATGGCGTGTACTTCACATCTTTTGTTTGCACATCCGTGAAATATGTTTTAGCATCTGTAATTAACTTCGGATTGATGAAGCAATCCAATAGAGTCATGGCAGTTGCCTTTGCGCCAGCTAAACTTCCCTTGTGAGCAATAGGTGTAGCCATGGCGATGGCATCTGCCCAATGATGACCTTTTGTTCCAGGAATATTTGCAGGAAAGCGCAACACAATTGTTGGCAGGTTCCATGAAATATCTGCAATATCATCTGAACCTCCGCCCCATGAAAAGGCAACAGGACCTTTGATTGAATCCTCTGTTATTCTTAATCCATCGATTGGTTTTCCATAATTGTCTTTCTTGGGAGATTCAACCAACTGCTGTACTGCCCTAGCCATGGCCATATCCTTATCGTCCCATTTCGGCATCCCCACTTTTTTTATGTTGGAATACATTGCTTCGGCCAGCGGCTTATTGAAATGACCCGGCCATGCTGTGCCCAAGATCTGGTGTGTAACGGTCGTATTGCTCATCATTGCTGCACCTTCGGATATCCTGATACCGGACTCGTAGTTAGCTTTAATATCTTCATAGGTTCTCTCACGGAAATAATACCACACACTCGCTTTTGAAGGAACAACATTGGGTTGATCGCCCCCATCCACTACAACATAATGTGAACGATTGGTTGGTTTCAAATGTTCACGCTTATAGTTCCATCCAACATTCATCAACTCAACACCATCCAATGCGCTTTTACCTCTCCAGGGAGCACCTGCTGCATGTGCAGCATCGCCATTAAAATCAAATCGAACACTCACCAAACCATTTCCTCCATTATCACCGTAGTCACAAGTGAAATCACCACTCACGTGTGTGAAAATACAAGCATCTACATTTTTGAAATACCCATCCCGTATATACCATGCCTTTGTTCC
The DNA here is from genome assembly GCA_947472965.1 of Sphingobacteriales bacterium. Next base: position 1,565 of record CANJEF010000119.1, on the reverse strand, counting down.
AACCAACTCTTCTGCAACACCAGGCCAAATAACAATAGTGCCAGGCATTTTTTCCTTCTCCATCATTTTTTTCATTGCAATGGCCGCATAGATAATAACCGACTGTCCTGAATTATGCCCTTCACCATGCCCTGGTGCACCATCTACAATAGGCGCCCTATATGCTACCCCTGGCTTTTGAGAAGCTTTTGGAATACAATCAATATCGCTCCCCAATGCAATCACCGGTGAGCCCGAACCCCATTTGGCCATCCATGCCGTTGGTACATTTGAAATTCCTTTCTCAACAGTAAACCCATTCTCGCTCAACACCTTGGTTAAAAAAGCGGATGTTTCCGTTTCCTGAAACCCGAGCTCAGAAAAACTAAATATTTTATCAACCATCACCTGAATGTCTTTTGCATGTGCACCAACATCAGTTGACAATTGCTGTTTCATGGCAACAATTTCCTTTTCAGTATATTTTTTTTGGGCTGAAACAGAAAGCGATGATATCAAGATCAATACCATCAAAAAGACTTGTTCAATCGAATATTTTTTCATGCCTTAAATTTTGGATTAAGATACGAAAAGCAGCAATAAGTTAGAACGGAATTTAAAGACCAGATATAGAATTTTATCAAAGCAGCATCTAACATTCTCATTAAAACATCGATTTTATGTAAATTACCCATACAAATAAATCGCCACCATGAAACAGCTTCTTGCAATTCTTACTGTAGCACTGATACTTTGTTCTTGCAAACAGGTTTCCTATGATAGCATTATCCGAAATGGAATTATCTATGATGGCAATGGTGGCAACCCCTTCAAAGCCGATATTGGAATCATTCATGATACGATTGCTTTTATTGGCGATCTCTCAAATGAAAAAGGCAAGAATGAAATTGATGCCAATGGCATGGCAGTATCTCCTGGATTCATCAACATGCTCAGCTGGTCACCTGTAACCTTGTTGGAAGATGGAAATTCCCAAGGCGACATTCGCCAGGGAGTTACACTTGAAGTATTTGGTGAAGGAGAAAGCATGGGACCACTAAATGCAAAAATGAAATCGGACATGCAACGTGACCAACCCCTTATAAAATTTAATGTGGATTGGAATACACTGGGAGAATACATGCATTCACTTGAAAAAAGAGGCATCAGTTGCAATATTGCATCCTATGTAGGGGCAACAACGATTCGTACACATGTTATTGGAGAGGACAACCGCGATCCTACACCTTCAGAACTTGATAGCATGAAAGCACTCGTTAAACAAGCCATGGAAGAAGGTGCACTAGGGGTGGGTTCATCATTGATCTATCCTCCTGCATTTTTTGCAAAAACAACAGAATTAATTGAACTCTGCAAAGCCGCTGCTCCGTATTGTGGTGGTTATATTTCACACATGCGCAGCGAAGGGAATAAATTACATGAGGCAGTGGAAGAAATCATCACCATTGCAAAAGAAGCGGGCGTTCATGGAGAAATTTATCACCTCAAAGCAGCGGGAGTGGACAATGTCCATAAAATGGATAGCGTGATCAGGAGAATTGAAAGGGCAAGAAAAGAAGGGATTG
>CANJEF010000118.1 GCA_947472965.1 Sphingobacteriales bacterium | reverse complement strand
TTATTGCAATGAGTGGTGTATATGACTTAATGGAATATACTGATGGATACTATGATGAACAAGTGTATTTTAATTCCCCAATACATTACATCCCGAACCAAAACGACCATCAGACACTTGAACAAGTTCGGAATGGGAAAATTATTATCGCATCGGGTAGCGGTAATCATGAGGATCCTGATGCCAACAGAAGATTTTCTGACGTGTTGAACAGCAAAGCGCTTCCACACGAATTGGAAATTTGGGGGAATGACATCCACCATGACTGGCCTACATGGAAGAAAATGCTCCCACATTTTATTGAAACCAGGTTTTAATATATTTTCTAGCTGAATTTGTTCACCCTCACCTCAGTGTTGCAGCACATAATGACTTAAAGTTTCTTTTGAAAAACTCATTTTCAAGGCCTCAATTCAGGATACGAATAAGCCCATTCTCCCTTCCAAATCGACCGAATAAACTACCTTTACGCCATGGATAAGAGGCTATTTTTATTGGATGCTTTTGCATTGATCTTTCGCGCATATTATGCCCTGATAAGAAGTCCGCGTATCACCAGCAAAGGGAAAAACACCAATGCACAATTCGGATTTACCAACGCCTTGGTTGACTTGCTAAATAAGCAAAAGCCAAGTCATATGGCCATTTGCTTCGACACGGCTGCACCAACTGAAAGACATATTGATTTCGCGGATTACAAAGCAAATCGCCAAGAAGCTCCGGAAGACCTGATTGCTTCATTGCCAGATATTAGAAAAATTATTGAAGGATTCAATATACCCCTGATTGAAACGGATGGCTTTGAAGCTGATGATGTCATCGGAACACTGGCCAAACAAGCTGAAAAAGAAGGATATGAAGTGTTCATGGTAACACCTGACAAAGACTATGGTCAGCTCGTGTCTGAAAATATAAAAATTTATAAGCCCCCGTATCAAGGGGGTGATTTTGAAATCATCGGTCCAAAAGAAGTTTGTGAAAAATGGAATATCAAAAATGTATCACAAGTAATTGATATCCTCGCCATGATGGGGGATGCAGTTGATAACATACCTGGCATCCCTGGAGTTGGTGAAAAAACGGCAGCTAAATTACTCGCAGAATACGGAACAGTTGAAAACGTGCTTGATCATGCAGAAGAAATCAAAGGATCAATAGGAGAAAAAGTAAGAAAGGGAAAAGACCTTGCCCTGATGAGTAAAAAACTTGCAACAATCATCACCTCAGTCCCGGTGAAATTTCACGAAGGCGACTTCCTCGTGAAAAATGTAAATAAAGATGCACTTAGAGAGATTTTCACTGAACTGGAATTCAGGGCCATGGGCAAAAGAATATTGGGAGAAGATATCCCTTTGGCTGGACCAGAAGAAAAAAGCGGAACAACAGTTCAAGGTGATTTGTTTGGTGTTGCAGTGACAGTTTCAAACAACCATTCGGCTGAAGCTGATGAAGAGGAAAGTACTGCAACCATTGTTGCTGAAAAAAATATTGGCAATACCCCACATCAATATGACCTGGCAGATGATGATGTTAAAATAGATGCATTAATAGAATCGTTGAAAAATGAAAAGGAAATTTGTTTTGATACAGAAACAACCGGCTTAGATGCAAATCAGGCTTCAATAGTTGGCATTAGTTTTTCCGTCAAGCCCGGAACAGCAAGCTATGTACCTTGTCCTGATGATCTAAAACAAACTATTGCAATTCTTCAGAAATTCAATGTGCTTTTCAGCAATCCATCCATCACCTGGATTGGTCAAAATATAAAATATGATCTGCTGATTCTTAAAAACCATGGCTTTGAATTGGCTGGAAATATTTTCGATACCATGCTTGCACATTATGTAATTGAACCTGAAGGGAAAAGAAACATGGACCTCCTAAGTGCAAAATACCTTGGATATGAACCCGTACATATTGTAGAACTGATTGGTAAAAAAGGAAAGAACCAGGGGAATATGCGTGATGTGGAAATCGATAAGGTAAAGGAATATGCAGGTGAAGATGCTGATATAACGCTTCAATTAAAAAATACTTTTTCGCCTCAGATAAAAGAGAAAAATGTAGAACGGGTTTTTAACGAAGTGGAGATACCCTTGGTTAAAGTGCTTGCAGAGATGGAGTTTGAAGGTGTTAAAGTGGACACTGAATTTTTACAAGAATATTCAAAAGAACTAGATAGGGAAGCAAAGATTGCAGAAGAATCTGTTTATAAAATTGCAGGAGTTCGATTCAACCTGGCCTCACCAAAACAACTGGGAGAAGTATTGTTTGAAAAACTAATGCTAGACCCAAAAGCAAAGAAAACAAAAACAGGACAGTATGCAACGGGGGAAGATGTTTTGCAGAAATTGGCAAATCAATTTCCCATTGTATCTGATATACTTGCCTTCAGGGAACTGACTAAACTGAAATCAACTTACGTCGATTCACTCCCACTTCTCATTAACCCAAAGACAGGGAGGGTGCATACAAACTATGCACAGGCCGTAGCAGTAACAGGAAGATTGTCGAGCAACAATCCCAACCTACAAAACATTCCTGTAAGAAGTGATAGAGGAAAAGAAATTAGAAAAGCATTTGTACCAAGGGATAAAAACCACGTGTTGATATCGGCCGACTATTCTCAAATTGAATTGAGGATTGTAGCAGCAATTAGTGGCGATCATAATATGTGTGAAGCATTCAAACTTGGCAAAGACATACACACTGCAACAGCTGCCAAGGTATATGGCATTGAAGAAAAAGAGGTAACCAAGGAAATGCGATATAAAGCGAAAAGCGTAAACTTTGGAATCATATACGGACAAGGCGCATTTGGATTGGCCGAAAACCTGGGCATTAGCAGAACTGAAGCCAAGACAATAATCGACAACTACAAAAAAGAATTCCCTGGAATAAATGAATACATGGAATCAACCATCAAATTTGCAAAAGAAAAAGGATATGTTGAAACATTGATGGGAAGAAAGAGATGGCTTCGTGACATCAACTCATCAAACTTCACAGTGAGGGGATTTGCAGAAAGAAACGCAATCAATTCCCCAATTCAAGGCACTGCAGCAGACATGATCAAGCTCGCCATGATAAAAGTTCAACATGCCATAAAAGAAAGTAAACTAAAAAGCAAGATGATCCTTCAGGTTCATGATGAATTGATATTTGATACGCTGCGTGAAGAAGTGGAAGAGATGAAAATATTGATTTTGGAAAATATGAAAAATGCATTGCCACTTCCAAATAATGTTCCAGTGTTAGCAGAAGCAGGTGCGGGTGAGAACTGGCTTGAAGCACATTAAATTGATCGCCATCAGATTCTATCCTTCATTTTGGAAAAATTAAATTTATGATTACAGGATTTTTTGCATGGTGGTTTAAACTAAGCGGATGGAAAATAAATGGAACGGTTCCATCAGGCATCAAAAAAGCTGTTGTAATTGCTGCACCACATACATCCAATTGGGATTTTCTTTATGCACTTGCAACCTTTAGAATATTGAAACTGAAAGTAAATTACCTCGCTAAAAAAGAGCTCTTCACTTTTCCACTATCCATCATTTTAAAAGCAACAGGAGGAATTCCAGTTGAAAGAAGTAAAAAACAAAATCTAACTGAAGCGCTAATTAGCAAATTCAACAACAGCAGAGCATTGCTCATCATGATACCGGCAGAAGGAACTAGAAAACTTGTTTCGAAATGGAAATCGGGATTTTATTTTACAGCCCTTGGAGCCAACGTTCCTGTTTTGCCCGGTTACCTTGATTACCATAAAAAAGAAGCAGGATTTGGCGAACCCATATACCTGAGCGGTAACGTTGAAATTGATATGCAGAAATTCAAGGATTTTTACAAAGAAAAAATTGGAAAAAATCCTGATCAGTTCAATGTTGACTCCATTAGAATTGAAAACTAAAAATAAATTAAGATGAAACCCATCATTATATATTGCTACGATGCATGGTGCGGTTGGTGCTATGGATTTAGCCCCGTAATAAAAGCACTACACGAAAAATACAAAAACCAATTTGACTTTGAACCGCTTTCCGGTGGAATGATTCCAGTTGAATCCACACAACCCATAGGGAACATCGCGGGTTATATCAAAAATGCATACAAAACAGTTGAGGAAACAACAGGAATCACATTCGGCCAGGATTTTCTTTGGCACATCAACAACCCTGATTTGAGCGATTGGCGACCCAACTCTGAAATGGCAGCCATTGCCATGTCGATTTTCAAGGAAATGCTGCCTGAAAAAAGCATTGAATTTGCATCAGATTTACAATTCGCGCTTTATATGGAAGGCCGGGACCTTACGGACGCTGAAGCCTACCGACACCTTATTGAACAATATCAATTGGAGCCAGATACATTCTATGCTAAATTGAAATCCGATGAATACAAGGAAAAGGCATATTATGATTTTTCATTGACCAAACAACTCAATGTAAATGGGTTTCCAACCCTATTCATCCAAACAAGTGAATCAAAATTATATATGATATCAAGGGGCTTTAGTGACCAGCTTAGCATAGAAAAAAGAATTGAAGATATTATGCTTGAAAACAATATTCAATAAAATCATCGTAACTTGCACCTCACAAATAATGTGGATATGGAATACAGCAATCTAATTTCAGTTACCGGATTTTCTAGTCTTTTTGAACTCGTTTCAACCAAATCAGATGGTGCAATCGTAAAATCATTGGACGACAACAGTATAAAATTTGTTTCTAACAGGCTTCATCAGTTCTCACACCTTGAATCCATTGAAGTTTTCACGGAAGATGATAATGTGAACATTGCAGAAATTTTCAAAACAATGGATGCTGCAGGAGTTGAAACCCCTTCAGAAAAAGACAACAAAGCAATTTCAGCTTACTTCAAAAAAGTATATCCTAAAATGGATTTTGAAAAAGTATACACCAGTGACATGAAAAAAATGATCCGCTGGTTCAATGCAATAAAGAAGAATAATATTGAAGTGAAATTAACAGAAATGAATGAAGAAGAAAACGAAGAAAACTGATTAATATCATCTCAATCAATGATAAGAAAAGACTCCCCTCATATATTTGAAGGGAGTCTTTTCAGGTTTTAAATGAAAATTAAAAAATTCAACCATGAAATACAGCGCAGATATCCAAAAACTCAAACATCATTTTCTTCCAGAAAATTTTAAACTAACTGATTGGTCAACACTGGAACCATTCTTCATC
>CANJEF010000117.1 GCA_947472965.1 Sphingobacteriales bacterium | reverse complement strand
CCTGTCAATAATCCTTGAAAATGCAGAAAATGCCAACGTAGATTTTATTTTTATTGGAGGAAGTTTGATGGTTACAACCAAGCTGGATGAAATGGTTTTGCATATAAAAAAAGAAACATCCATCCCGTTGCTGATTTTCCCAGGCAGCCCATCACAGGTTAGTCGATATGCCGATGGGCTGTTATACCTATCACTCATCTCAGGGAGAAACCCGGAACTTCTAATCGGACAACATGTAATCTCCGCACCAATGGTGAAGGAAAGTGGACTGGAAGTCATTTCAACCGGATATATGCTGATTGATGGCGGAGCTCCAACAAGCAGCTCTTACATAAGCAATACCATCCCCATACCATCAAATAAAAATGAGATTGCAGCGTGCACCGCCATGGCAGGCGAAATGCTTGGAATGAAAACCATCTATATGGATGCGGGTAGTGGCGCTAAAACGGCCATCACAGAAGAGATGATCAAAACGGTAGCGTCACAAATAACCATACCCTTGATTATTGGCGGCGGCATCAGAGAACCTGAAAAAGCCTTTGTAAATTGTAAAGCAGGTGCAGATATAATAGTTGTGGGCAATGCAATAGAAAGAGATGCGGGGCTCGTCACGGAAATGGCGTCAGCAATTAAGGCCACCGAAAAAGTGTAAACCGCCTTGGGATATCCCCTGGAATCATAGAAAATGACTGCAAATAAAAAAAAATATGTTTATTTGCAGTGAATTAATCTTTCATTACCGCCACAGAACAAGAAAATGAAAAAAAACCTGACCCTTTCATCAATAGCAGAAGCAATACATGTTGCTTCCATGCGTTGGGTTTTTGCTGTACCAACTGGAACAGATTTTTCACGCCGACCGATTCCGTTTCTGGTACGACGTTAATAGATATCTACCAAAACCACTGCGGCTAATACGCCGTTTTTTACGGGCTATTCTCATAGCCTGTCACTTTCTTTAATTATTAGAAATGGAACAACAAAAAAATCAATTTACCATACATATTGCAAGCGATGCACACTTTGGATATGCTGAGGAAATCTGCACCGAAATGGAGGAATCTGCACAAGCCAGGGGAACAGGAATTGCGAAAAGAAGCCCAGACTATATTCGAGAAAAGATGCATGAAGGTAAAGCAGTGATCGCACTAAATGAAATGAACCAATGGGCTGGCTTTTGCTATATAGAAACATGGAGCCATGGTGAATATGTTGCCAACTCCGGATTAATCGTAAAACCAGAACTTAGAAAAAGTGGATTGGCCAAACTCATTAAACAAAAGATTTTTGGGCTAAGCCGCTCGAAATATCCCGATGCAAAAATTTTCGGTCTCACAACAGGACTTGCAGTGATGAAAATAAATTCAGACCTAGGATATGAGCCTGTCACCTACTCTGAACTTACCCAAGATGAGGCTTTCTGGGCTGGTTGCAAAAGCTGCGTGAATTACGAAATCCTGATGAGCAAGGAAAGGAAAAATTGCATGTGCACAGCCATGCTCTACGATCCCAAAGACCACTACGAACCAGAAGAGACCAAGGAATTTTTTGAAAAAAAATCTGGCACCCTGGAAAGGTTCGTGAGAATAAAGCAATGGAAACTACTTAAGCCATTTTTAAAAAAAGAGCCCGGCTCATCCGGCACAATAAAAAGTCTCATTACCTTATTTTTTAATTTTTAAGACCCCTTTGATATGTCTAAAAAAGTAGTACTTGGATTTAGTGGAGGACTCGACACAACCTTTTGTGTGAAACACCTTTCTGAAGATAAGGGATATGAAGTGCATAGCATTATCGTTAACACAGGTGGATTTAGTGAAGATGAACTCAAAAAAATTGAGGCCCATGCAATCGCATTAGGCGTAAAATCACATACCGCTATCAATGCCGTTAAAACATACTACGATAACATCATACGATACCTTGTATATGGCAATGTGCTTAAAAACAATACATACCCGCTTAGCGTAAGTGCTGAACGGCTTAGCCAGGCAATCCATATTGCCGAGCACGTAAAGTATCTTCAGGCAGAGGCAGTAGCACATGGAAGTACGGGTGCGGGAAACGATCAGGTGAGGTTCGATATGATTTTTCATATCATGATACCTGGTGTAGAAATTATAACTCCCATTAGAGATATGAAACTTAGTAGGGAAGAGGAAATTTCTTATTTGCAATCCAAGGGCGTTGAAATGAATGCAGCTAAAGCAATGTATTCAATCAACAAAGGCCTCTGGGGAACCAGTGTGGGAGGAAAAGAAACACTTTCCTCAAAAGGAATGTTACCTGAATCAGCCTGGCCAACACAAGTAACCAAAGATGGATCAGAACAAGTTGAACTCGGTTTTATAAAAGGAGAATTATATAAGGTGAATCAACAAAAATTTGAACACCCTACAGAAGCAATTCAATACCTGCAAACTATTGCCGGGCCTTATGGGATTGGAAGAGATATCCATGTTGGAGATACCATCATCGGAATAAAAGGACGGGTTGGATTTGAAGCGGCAGCACCAATTCTCATCATCAAAGCACACCATGCACTTGAAAAACATGTACTCACAAAATGGCAACTTCAATGGAAAGATACCTTGGCACAGTTCTATGGTAATTGGTTGCATGAAGGACAAATCATGGATCCGGTTATGCGAGACATTGAATCATTCCTTGCTCATTCACAGGAAAATGTAACAGGCAAGGTTTTTATCGAGCTCATGCCCTATCGATATCAGGTGTTGGGGATAGAATCTTCATTTGATTTGATGAACAGTAAATTTGGGAAATATGGTGAAATGAATACCGGATTTACCGGAGAAGATGTAAGGGGCTTCAGTAAGATATTCGGAAACCAGACTTTCATCTGGAATGCAGTACAGCAAGAAAACAAAAAATAAAAAGCACATCATGAACAGCAACATTCGCATTGGAATCATCGGAGGAGCAGGCTACACCGGTGGTGAACTGATTCGCGTATTGCTGAATCACCCAGAGGCTGAATTGATTTTTGTTAACAGCAAAAGCAACGCAGGAAACCCCTTGCACAAAGTGCATCAGGACCTGCTCGGAGAAACCGAAATGCTTTTTACTGAAAAAATAAGCGAAGAAATCGACTTGCTTTTTCTATGTCTTGGTCATGGTGAATCAAGGCGTTTCCTACAGGAAAATAAATTCAATGATAAAATAAAAATTATTGACCTGGCCAATGACTTCAGGATTCAGGAATCCAATACCATTGGTGAAAGGAAATTTACGTATGGTCTGCCAGAGTTAAACAGGGATCTGATCCGTTCTTCAAATTCCATTGCCAACCCAGGTTGCTTTGCAACAGCAATTGAACTTTCTCTTCTTCCGTTGGCAACTAAGGATCTCTTAAACGAAGTTTATACAACTGGCATAACAGGCTCAACAGGAGCTGGCCAATCGCTTAGCCAAACTGGTCATTTCAGTTGGAGGGTCAACAACATTCAAGCATATAAAACCCTAACCCATCAGCATCTTGCAGAGATCCACCAGTCTATCAATCAATTGCAACATACCCATCATGCCAATGTAAATTTTATACCCTGGCGAGGTGATTTTGCAAGAGGCATCTTCGCTTCTTCAACAATAAAATGCACCCTGGAGATCAATGAAATCAATGATCTATACACCACGTTTTATCAAGAGCACCCTTTCACTATTTTTTCAGCTGATCCCATTAATCTGAAACAAGTGGTTGGAACAAACAAATGTCTGATCAATATAGAAAAAGAAAAAGATACCATCGTAATTCACGCAGTGATTGACAACCTCTTGAAAGGAGCATGCGGCCAGGCTGTTCAAAACATGAACCTGCTGTTTGGCCTTGACGAAAAAACTGGACTCCACCTTAAATCAATCGCCTTTTAAAAACCAACAATGAAAGCAACCATACTAGGAGCAGGAAATATCGGCATGTCTTTGGCACAAGGACTTGTTGAAAGTGGGGTTTGTAGAAAACAAGAAATCACCCTTACCAAAAGGAACACAAAAGAATTGAGTGAGTTACAAAAAAAAGGATACCAGACAAACGCATCCAATAAAGAAGCGGTGAAAAATGCTGATGCCATCTTCATTTGTGTGCTACCCCAACAATTGAATGATTTGCTGCTAGAAATTAAAACTGAAGTTAACCTCACCAAACAGCTTTTCGTATCTGTAGTAACAGGTGCTCATACGTCCGTGTTTCGAGAAATGCTTCATGATAGAATCCGCATCATCAGGGCCATGCCGAACACCGCCATGAAAGTGCGAGAGAGCATGACGTGTTTGTCCTCGGCCAATGCAACCCAGAAAGACATGAAGCTGGTGCAGGATATGTTCAATTCACTTGGACAAAGCATCATCATTGAAGAAGAAATGATGAGTGCAGCAACAGCACTGTGCGCATGCGGCATCGCATTTTTTTTGAGAACCATCAGAGCCGCTTCACAAGGTGGTGTTGAAATCGGATTTCATGCAGGCGATGCATTGAAAATAGCTTCGCAAACAGCACTGGGGGCAGCAAAACTGCTCACAGAAAACAAAACACACCCTGAGCAGGAAATTGACAAGGTAACATCACCAAAAGGATGTACAATTGCAGGGTTGAATGAAATGGAACACCAGGGACTCAGTTCGGCCATGATAAAAGGCATCAAACTTTCATCGGCCATTGCAAATAATCTATATAAGTCATCATGAAACTATTCGACGTATACCCAATTAATGACATCACCATCACAAAAGCAAGTGGATCAACTGTATGGGATAAAGATGGAGTTGAGTACATGGATCTCTATGGTGGACATGCAGTAATTAGCATAGGTCATACACATCCCCATTGGGTAAAAAGAATTGAAGATCAGCTGCATGAAATAGCGTTTTATTCCAACTCCATAAAAATACCACTGCAAGAGCAGCTGGCACTAAAACTTGGTGAAATTTCAGGCAAACATAATTTTGAATTATTTCTTTGCAATTCAGGAGCGGAAGCAAATGAAAACGCATTAAAGCTAGCCTCCTTTCATACCAATAGAAAAAAAATAGTTGCCTTCAAGAAAGCATTTCACGGAAGAACTTCCCTTGCCGTTGCTGCAACCGACAATCCATCGATTATAGCGCCCGTAAACGAAACTTCGAATGTTGTTTTTCTCCCCTTCAATGATATAGATGCACTCACAAGCTATTTCAATGATCATAGAAATGAGATAGCAGCGGTAAT
>CANJEF010000116.1 GCA_947472965.1 Sphingobacteriales bacterium | reverse complement strand
TCGGTGTAGTTTAATAGACATCAGAAGTCAGACGTCAGGATTCAGAAGTTACATGTTTGTATAAAAAATAAGTCATGAATAGTTTTGAGAAACCTACTTTTCAGTAAGGAATTTTACTTCTGACCTCTGACTTCTGTATTCTGACGTCTGACTTCTGATTTCTGACATCTTTTATTTTAAATAAAATTGTATTCAACCCACTTCAATGCCCTTTCCTTTAACTACGCTGGAATCAAAAATCATAAAAAAAGTTGCTGAAGCAGCTTTGAAATTAAATGTTGAGGCATTTGTTGTTGGAGGATTTGTGCGTGATAAATTGATTGGACGAGATTGCAAGGATATTGATATTGTTTGTCTTGGTGATGCTATTGAATTGGCAAAGGCTTATCAGGAACTGTTGCCATCAAAACCACCTCTTTCGTGGTTCAAAAATTTTGGCACAGCACATCTAAATGTTGAAGGCTATGATGTTGAATTTGTTGGGGCTAGAAAGGAAAGTTATTTGTCGCACTCACGCAACCCAATGGTAGAACCTGGTTCATTGCAAGACGACCAGGAGCGCAGGGATTTTTCAATCAATGCACTTGCTTTTTCATTGTCCGATGAACAAATAAATATCATTGATCCATTCAATGGTTTGAAAGACCTGGCGGATGGTATCATCAGAACACCGGCGGCTCCCGAAAAAACATTTAGCGATGATCCACTGAGGATGATGCGGGCTATTCGGTTTGCTTCCCAGCTAGGATTCGCCATTCATCCTGAAACCTGGTTGGGTATCATTGATGCTTCCAGGCGGATTAAAATCATTTCACAAGAAAGGATTACAGATGAATTTAATAAAATCCTTCTTTCTAAAAAGCCTTCCGTCGGCTTAGACCTCCTTTTCAAATCAGGTTTGTTGAAAGAAATATTTCCTTCGCTAATAGACCTTGTAGGTGCTGAGTTCATTGAAGGGAAGGGCCATAAGGATAACTTTTACCATACGTTACAGGTCCTTGATAATATTTGTGATCACTCCACCAATCTTTGGTTGCGGTGGGCTGCACTTTTGCACGATATTGCGAAACCTGCAACCAAAAAATTTGAAGAGGGACAGGGTTGGACTTTCCATGGCCATGAAGTAGTAGGAGGCCGCATGGTTCCAAAGTTGTTTTCGAGTTTCAAGCTTCCCATGAATGAAAACATGCGTTATGTTCGGAAGTTGGTTGAATTGCATTTGCGTCCAATCAGCCTCACGAAAGAAAATATTACGGATTCCGCAATACGTAGGTTGCTTTTCGACGCTGGCGAGGACTTAGAGGATTTGATGAAACTTTGTGATGCAGACATCACTTCAAAAAATGAATCCAAGGTGCGCAAGTATCGCGCCAATTTTGAATTGGTAAAGGAAAGGCTAAAGGAGGTGGAGGAGAAAGACCAGATTAGAAATTGGCAGCCTCCCATTACAGGGGAACTTATTATGTCCACATTTAATATCGGTCCTTGCAAGGAAGTGGGCATCATCAAAACAGCCATTAGAGAGGCGATTTTAGACGGGGCTATTGAAAACAATTACGACTCAGCTTATCGAATGATGTTGGATCAAGCCGCTATACTGGGTCTGAAAGCTTAAGTTTTTTAAACCATGTTATTTGCCGCTTTGCATAATTTCGGGTGTGTTGTTTTATTTTTTCAATCGCATCTGCTTTCGAATAAATTCCATTGAAATAATCAAACAACTCTTTATAGCCTACAGTCTGCAACGCATTTTTTTCCTGATACGGAATTAATGTTCTCGCTTCCTCTTCAAGACCATCCTCCATCATTTTATCAACGCGCTCGTTTATTCTTCCGTATAAAGTATTCCTCGGAATATCAATGATCTGGTAAGAGACATCATACGATGCTTGATTTTTTTTATTTGTTTGATAAAAGCTGATGGGGTTTCCGGTATGCAGAACAACTTCCAGGGCTCGCATCATTCTGTTTGGATTGTTTAGATCTCCTGTATGTTGAAAGGTTGAATCTGCTGCAAGTAATGCTGACCTGAGCGACTCAATTCCTTCTTGCTTGTGTAATGCAATTACGTTGTTTCTGATTTCTATTGGGATGTCAGGGATGTCATCAAATCCCTCTATCAAGGCTTTTATGTATAGACCAGTGCCTCCGCAAATGATTGCATTATTTTTTAATTGAAAAATCTGATTCAGTTTATCGGAGGCCTCCTCCGCAAAATCTTTTGCCGTTATATTTTCATGTATCGAATGGTTCGCGATAAAATGATGTGGAACTTGACGCAGCTGTTCTTCAGTTGGTCTTGCAACTCCAATTTTCAATTCTTTGAAACATTGCCTGGAATCAGCTGAAATGATTTCTGTTTTCAACTCTTTGGCAAGCTGAATGGCGTAATCTGTTTTACCACTGGCGGTTGGGCCTGCAATGATAATGCAATGTTTATTGTTCATATTGATCTCGGCTTATTGAGAACCGGATATCGAAAATTAAAAAGCGGATTCATCTTGGCTGGCATCATCTTCTTCTGCGCCATCTTCATCGGGTGGTGCCTCTTCACCTTCATCTCCAAATCCTTCGCCCAGCGCGGCTAGATCGTATTTCTCTTCTACATCCGCGAAGCGATCACCCAAAATACTTTTGATTCCATATTGACTAGGTCCGATACCCTCTTTTCTGGAAATATGGGGATAGGTGAGTTTGTTGTTTTCTTCTTTAGATACCCCGATTAGTTGAATTAGGAATGTCCAGTTTTTATTAAAATCGTATACGTAAATGAACTTTTGATTTGGATCATTTATTTCTGACCCAATGGTTGTTTCGAGCATCATCAACGGGGCAACTTTATATTCAATATCATAATGTTCCATGCTGATTGCCCTGCCTTTCATCCAACTGTCATTACTCCTATAAAAAGATGCCTGGTGTTTGCTATCGAATTCGTAAGCAAGCAAGATTGTTTGGTGCAGGTCGAAAAAAAGCTGGTTGTGTTTTATGAGGATGTCACGATATACGGTATCGTCTTCTTCCAAAAAAACACGAAATTTCAGAATCGCCATGCTGGCAAGTTAATTCATTTAGGTCATCTGATAAAATAGTTGGTAGTTGAATGTGAGTACAGATCAGGTCTCGATTGCTACAAATAAATAGGGGTAATTTCAAACAGGAATTAACCAAAATCGGTTACCGACTTTTTGGTGTTTAATTCTTTAAAACTTGAATCCAATCGTGGCTAACAGGGTTCCGTTGGTTCCTTTGAGATTCCCTTGTTCAAAAAAACCATTGTCGAGCCGGTAGGGGAAAGTAACGTCTTTTATCAATTGGTGAACATAGGTGAGGTCAATGAAATATCCTTTGTTTCGATAACCTAAACCTGTGCTGATATTTATCCTGTTTGAAACAATGTCTGAAACGCTATAAGGGTTGCCAATAAAATTGACTCCCAGTCTTGCCATAACCGTATTAAATTTCACCTCACCACCAAGCCTGAAATTCAATGCCGATTTAAATTGGTCTTGCATGGTTGTATTCACCTGTGAAAGGTAGGATGCACCATTATCAGCACCTGAATTGGTCTTGAATGTTTTGAATTTGGAGGAAGTGTGGTCAATATATTCAACATCTACACTAATAAAACCTTTTTGTTTTGTAACATCTTCCACCGCACTGATAAGATAAGACGCGCCAAACATCAGTCGCATGGGATTTATATAATTATATTGAAACTGTCCTAGATCACCTGAATTGAAATCAGTGGATGATTGCGTTAGCTTGCCATTACCGAGATAGCCTTCCAACTCAGTTGTAATCTTTGTGCTGTAGCGGTCATCCATGCTATAAAGCATCGGACTGTGAAATGCCAATCCCAATCTTAGTTGCGATGAGGGTTTATAGATCGCGCCGAGTTTAATACCTACGCCCACTCCTTCACTATGAAGAAATTCTTCTGTCTCAAAATAATTAAAGTTGTTGGATTTTTTTGTGGCATCTGATTCCCTGAATGTATTTGTTCTTTCAAATAAAATTTTATTAAACACAATGGTAGCGCCTAGAAATAATTTTTCCTGGAGGTTAGCACTTCCTGAAACATAAAACTCTTGCATGTTGCCACTCGTCTTGGTATTTTGCTCCTGTAGAACACCGGTTTGGGGAGTGGCTAAGCTTCTGTAACCATTGATAATATTACCTGGGCCGGAGATGGTATCAATGAGATAAGTATTGAAGGCAAGGCTGGACCCATAGGGGTAGTCACTTGCTGCTTTGTTGGGATCGATTACGTTGTTGTTGATGAGTTCCTCGAGGTATTTTTCGGAATAGGAACTCTCACTATTTACCCCGCTAAGGGCAAGGGTATTTCCAAAATTTGCTGTTTTGTTTATGCCGATCGCAAAGCTGAAATTTCTCCACTGTCCGTTTCTTGATCCTGGCTTTACAAAGATCAATCCAATATTAGCAAGATCTGCTACAGCTTTAGTTGAATTTTTCGAGGTGCCCAAGTAATTGATATTGGAATTGTTAAATCCGAAAACAGGACTTATTACAAATTCGTTTGTTCTGAAAACGGCCAGGCCTGCAGGGTTTACGGATGCGGCACTGATATCACCACCAAGGGAAACAACAGCCCCGCCAATAGCCCGCGCTCTTGCAGTACCCCCATGGCCTGTCATGGAATACCGCAAAGCATCAATTGGTTCTTGCGACTGTGAAGTAAAATAAACGAGTACAAATATGAATATTGAAAAGAACCTACGTATCAAGTGAAATCATTTAGGGATGAAAATTCAGTGTTTCCAATCAAGAATATTTAATGCTAGAATCAAACCTTGATATTAACGACCTCCGCCTCCACGTGGGAAGGAGCGCACTGGCGCAGAGCCACTGCTTCCTGAGGAAGACCCGCTGCCAGAAGACGAACTGCCACTGGAAGAGCGCGAACCTGAGTTTGAGCTTGAATTAAATGTTCTTACAGGATTGCCATTTGAGCTGCTTGTATTGGTTGGATTGTAACCACCCCGTGGAGTGCTGCCTCCTGAACTGATGAATGATCGGCCAGATCGTGATTCCATTTCAAGCATTTTAGGATTGTAATTTGAAACCCTAACAGGGGCGGGCAGATTCATGTTAGCCATCCTGGGTCCTGTGTTGCGTGGACCACTATATACATTCTTTATGTTGTAGTTGTATGTATTGTATATGATGTATGGTTGTCCGTAGTAAGATGCGCTAAATGGATTCATG
>CANJEF010000115.1 GCA_947472965.1 Sphingobacteriales bacterium | reverse complement strand
TGAATGTCAAGTTTCAACATCACTTCATCTTGTTCATCAAATTTGTTTCCAACCCTGCTTTCCACTTCATCTAATACCTTCGCAAGATAGCCTCCTATGTATGCAGAAATAATTGCTGGGGGTGCTTCGTTAGCTCCTAAGCGGTGGTCATTGCCTGCTGAAGCAATCGCAGCACGTAGTAGGTCTGCATGATCATGAACTGCTTTGATGGTGTTTACAAAAAAAGCAAGAAACATTAAGTTTGTTTTCGGTGTTTTGCCCGGCGCAAGAAGGTTCACACCTGTATCGGTTGCCATGCTCCAGTTGTTATGCTTTCCACTTCCGTTTATGCCTGCAAATGGTTTTTCATGCAGAAGCACTTTCAGCTTATGGCGTTTTGCAACACGGGTCATCACATCCATTAAAAGGGTGTTATGATCTACCGCAAGATTTAGTTCCTCAAAAATTGGGGCACACTCAAATTGTGCAGGTGCCACTTCATTGTGTCTTGTGCGAAGTGGAATACCAAGGCGGTATGATTCATATTCGAAGTCTCTCATGAAATCGTATACTCTCTCAGGGATTGATCCGAAGTAATGGTCTTCCAACTGCTGACCTTTAGATGGGGCATGACCAAATACAGTTCTTCCAGTCATAACCAAGTCTGGCCTTGCATTTGCAAGTCCTTCATCAATTACAAAATATTCCTGTTCCCAGCCTAATGTTGCAGTTACTTTTGTTACATTTTTATCGAAATAATTACAAACATCAACCGCAGCTTTATTTAATGATTCAATTGATTTCAATAGCGGCGCTTTGTAGTCCAATGACTCACCAGTATATGAAACGAATATTGTTGGAATGCAAAGTGTTAATCCTTTTCCAATGTTCATGATGAATGCAGGAGATGTCGGGTCCCATGCTGTATATCCACGTGCTTCAAAAGTTGCTCTCAGTCCTCCACTTGGGAATGATGATGCATCAGGCTCTTGTTGCGTTAGTGCATTGCCGTCAAATTCTTCAATTGCAGATCCATCCGATTTTAATGTAAAAAATGAATCGTGCTTTTCCGCTGATGTGCCGGTTAATGGCTGAAACCAGTGAGTATAGTGTGTTACACCTTTGCTCTGTGCCCATTGTCTTAGGCCAGCAGCAATATGAGTAGCCACATTTCTGTCAATTTTTTGACCTGACTTAATGGAGTTCGATAGGCTTTTGTAAGCATCATCACTCAAAAACTCTCTAGCTACCTTCAGACTAAAAACATTTTCTCCAAATATGGCTGTTATTTTAGCTGGACTTTCAACCTTAGTATCGTTTGTAACGGCAGTAAGATTATCGATTGCTTTAAAACGTAGTGATTGCATATTGTGTGTGTTTTGAAGTTGCAAAAATCACAAATTAATATGAGAAGTGCAAGTTTTTGACAAGTTCATTTCGGAAAAACATGAATATGTGAAAAAAATATGGATAAATTAGCTGATTTTCTGAAAACACCGACAGAAATCAGCACGGCATAATCATATTAAAAAAATCGTAATATGTATTTCGGGCAATTGGCTGATTAAAAACAGGATAATTATAAATCATAGTTTGTCAAATTTGCCTCCCTTTCTTTTTTATATACCTTTGCGCATCTAATCATAATATGGATACAACTGTTGATACGGCCAAGCAGCTCGGCTTGCTTCCTGAAGAATTTGAGAGCATAAAAAAAATACTTGACAGAACGCCTAATTTCAATGAACTGGCTGCATATTCTGTGATGTGGAGCGAACATTGCAGTTATAAAAATTCCATCAAATGGCTAAAAACCTTGCCCCGCGATGGAAGTAAATTGCTTGTAAAGGCCGGCGAGGAAAATGCAGGTTTGGCTGATATTGGAGATGGTTATGGTGTTGTATTCAAAATAGAATCGCATAACCATCCTTCCGCAATCGAACCTTTCCAAGGGGCAGCAACTGGAGTTGGTGGTATTCACCGTGATATTTTTACCATGGGAGCACGGCCAATTGCTTCGTTGAATTCGCTTCGTTTTGGAAATATTACTGATCCCAAGACAAAGCATCTGTTAAAGGGTGTAGTTGCTGGAATTGGTCATTATGGAAATTGTTTTGGTGTACCAACCGTTGGAGGAGAGGTTTATTTTGAAAGTTGTTACCATACCAATCCGTTAGTAAACGCCATGAGCGTGGGAATTGTTAAGGTGGGTACAACCGTAAGTGCAACTGCAGAAGGTGAAGGTAATCCTGTATTTATTGTTGGTTCAGCCACTGGAAAAGATGGCATTGGTGGTGCCTCCTTTGCATCCGCAGATATTACTGCTGAAAGTGCCCAAGATCTGCCGTCGGTTCAAGTGGGTGATCCCTTTCAAGAAAAGAAATTATTGGAAGCCTGTCTTGAGCTTATACCCAAAAACGCTTTGGTTGGAATGCAAGACATGGGGGCTGCAGGAATTATTTGTTCCACAGCCGAAACAAGTGCAAAAGGTGGTGTAGGAATGAAAATCAACCTTGATAAAGTTCCAAAGAGACAGCAAAACATGAAAGCATGGGAGTTGTTGTTGAGTGAAAGCCAAGAAAGGATGTTGATGGTGGTAAAGAAGGGAATGGAAAAAGTAGTGTTAGACGTTTTTGAAAAATGGGATCTTCCATGTTCAGAAATTGGTGAAGTAACTACGGACGGGATGTTGAGATTTTATATGAATGGTGAGTTGGAAGCAGAGATTCCGGCTGAAAGTTTGGTTTTGGGTGGTGGCGCACCTGTATATGATCGGTCATATACAAAGCCTCGTTACTTTGATAAAATTAGTGAATTCAACGTCAACAATATTCCAGTGCCGACAGATTTAAAAGCAGTCGCGTTGCAACTCAATGTAATTCCTAATATTGCCAGCAAACGATGGGTTTACAATCAATACGACAGCATGGTAGGAACTGGAAATACATCTACCAATGATCCAAGTGACGCCCCAGTGGTGTTGGTAAAGGAATCAGGCAAGGCTTTGGCGGTAACGACCGATTGCAACAGCCGCTATGTATATGCCGATCCATATAAAGGTACTATGATCGCAGTAAGCGAAGCTGCTAGAAACATCGTTTGTAGTGGTGGTATCCCATTGGGCGTTACCAATTGCTTGAATTTTGGAAACCCTTATGATCCTGAAGTTTATTATCAATTTGTTTATGCCATCAAGGGAATGGGAGATGCTTGTTTGAAATTTGACACCCCTGTCACTGGTGGTAATGTTAGTTTTTATAACCAAAATCCTGATGGAGCAGTATATCCAACGCCTACGATCGGAATGGTGGGGCTGCTAGATTCGCCCAACGACAAGATGACGCTGGGTTTTAAAAATGAGGGCGATCTGATTTACCTCTTGGGAAAGTCGACCGCTGATATTGGATCCTCAGAGTACTTGCATAAAATTTGTGGAGTTGAATTTTCTCCTGCACCTCATTTTGACATTGATGATGAATTTAACTTGCAACAGCAGTTGATATCACTTATAAAAAATAAGTTGATTGTTTCTGCACATGATGTAAGTGAAGGGGGGCTTTATATTACTTTGCTTGAAAGTTCTTTTGTAGAAGGACTTGGCTTTGAAGTAATGCAGTCGGATGCTACCATTCGTTCAGACGCATTTTGGTTTGGGGAATCCCAAAGTCGTGTGGTTATTTCTGTTTCATTAGAAAATACTGCCGCTTTTGAAGAATCAATCAACCTCTCGCAGATTCCTTTCGTTAAACTCGGTTCAGTGAAAGGGAAAGAGGTCGTGGTAGGGGGTGTAAATTGGGGTACAGTGATTTCCTGGAACACGGATTACAACGAGGCGATTGGTAAGCATATGGCTTAATGCGAGCGCTTTAATGGTTATTCGTCTGGCAATCTAATCTCATCAGGATTTATATTGTCTCAATCAGCTAATTCTAACCCTTTAGAACCACCCAGCTTAGCTCCTGAATTTTATTGTTCAGATTTAGGCCATAAAAATTATCCACATGCCCACGCCTTATTTCAATGGGTGATAAATAAATGCTAAGTTTGTACGACCACTTTAAGTTAACTTAATTCCTTATTGTTGGTCCAATTTTATTTTATAACGGACCAAGCCCCAAGGCAACGATTAATCAGAAGGAATTTTTTATGACAAAATATATTTTTGTAACAGGCGGTGTAACTTCTTCTCTTGGAAAAGGTATCATTGCTGCTTCACTTGCCAAATTATTACAAGCACGTGGTTTTAAAGTGACCATTCAAAAGTTTGATCCATATATAAATGTGGATCCGGGAACATTAAATCCATACGAACACGGAGAGTGTTTTGTTACTGAGGATGGTGCTGAAACGGATCTTGATCTTGGTCACTATGAGCGTTTTCTCAATATTTTCACCAAGCAATCAAATAATGTAACAACTGGAAGGATCTACCAAACAGTTATCAACAAAGAACGGGAAGGTGCTTTTTTGGGAAAAACAGTTCAAGTTATTCCGCACATTACCGATGAGATAAAAAGACGAATGCAATTGCTTGCTGTAGATGGTTATGACATCATTATCACTGAAATTGGCGGAACTGTTGGCGATATTGAAAGTTTACCTTTTGTTGAAGCAGTTCGTCAGCTACAGTGGGAGCTTCCCGATGATGATTGCCTCGTAGTTCACCTAACTCTTGTGCCTTATTTGAAAGCTGCAAAGGAGCTGAAAACTAAGCCAACACAGCATAGCGTGAAGATGATGAGCGAAAATGGAGTGCATCCAGACATTCTTGTGTGCAGAACAGAGCAACCTTTATCAAATGAGTTGAAAGCAAAAATTGCATTGTTTTGCAATGTAAAAACCGAGGCTGTTATTGAAGCTGCTGATGCCACAAGCATTTACGAAGTTCCACTCCTCATGCAGCAACAGCAATTAGATATCATCTGTCTCAAAAAACTAAATATCACTTGGTATCCGGAGCCTGATTTGACTTTGTGGAAAGCCTTTGTGGACAAATTACAAAATCCAACATCAACAGTTAAAATAGGGTTGATAGGAAAGTATATCGAACTTCAGGATGCATACAAATCAATACTGGAGGCCTTTATTCATGCAGGCGCTATGAATCTGTGTAAGGTTGAGATTGTTGATGTGCACAGTGAGTTCATCTCTGCTGATAATGTAAAATCAAAGCTCCATGGATTAGATGGTTTGTTGGTAGCACCTGGCTTTGGTCATCGTGGGATCGATGGGAAAATCATCGCAGTTCAATATGCCCGTGAAGAAGGACTGCCTTTTTTT
>CANJEF010000114.1 GCA_947472965.1 Sphingobacteriales bacterium | reverse complement strand
TCTGATTGCCTTATGGGCACCATCCATTTGCTTATTCATCCAACTTTCCATATTGATGCTATTGATGGAAAACACTTTTATTTTTCCTGCATCAATAAGTGGTGCCAGTTCATCAATCAGACCAAATCGTTTGTATTCCAGATAATCAGCCGCTGCTGTTGGTATCATCAACAAAGCGAAACCATAATATCCATATACACTCAATGGCATTTCCTTTCGAAGTGAAGGACTAAACCAATTGTAATGTCTTTCTTCCATTGATCTTAGGGCACGATTTTTATAATCCCTCTCATAACAGCAGCATGGCCAGGGTAAGAACAGATGAACATATATTCTCCTGGTTTACTTGGTGCTACAAAATAAATTGATTCTGATGCATCTGGTTGTAGAAGGCCTGTATGAAAAAGTACTTTTGCTGAGTTTGGCACGTAATTCATTTGCGAACCTTTCAGCCCAAGCTGAAGGGCAAGGTTGCCAATTTCATCTGCAGATCCTGGGGTAACAATAACCACATTGTGTGTCATGTCATCATTGTTATTGAAGACCAGGCGGACTTTTGATCCTGCTTTAATTTCAAAATTTGCAATATCAAATTTTAGTCCTGGCTTCGTTCCAAGTTGTAACACCCTATCAGGTTGCTTCCAATCAGCAGGCATTGTATTTTGTCTTTTCTTTGTTGGAGCTGTGGGTTTTGTCACAGGCATGGTTTTATCCATTTGATGCATCATCTTCACTTTTTCCTCTTCCTTCAGGATTGTTTTATTTCCTTCAGGAATATTATTCATGGTATAATAGGCTGTATTATGAAGCAGTGCCTTGTCTTCTTTAGATTCTATTCCCTGAATTTTTATTTCATGAATATATCCTTCAATCAAGCTATCTAAAATCAGTTTCACTTTCATTCCGTCTTCAGACGGGATAATGCCTATTATCTTTCTTTCACGGTTGTTGATAATTGGACTACCATATTCATGGTGGTATTCATAGGTAAAGCTATTCAGGGCATAGTTCATGGCATTTTTAATCTGCGCAGGTTTAGCAGGACTTGTAAATTCAACTTCAATTCCATCTGGCAAGGCATGCAAGGCTTTCATTTCGAAAGGTGTTTCACCATTCCATACGAGACGCTGCAAAGCATATTCAGCTGTTCCTGTACTCGCCCATCCCCTGCTGGTCATACCAGCAAAAAGAGATCCATCAAGTCCCCATCTCAAACGCAATAACCCAGATGCAAAACCTTCATAAAAAGGATAACAGGCTCCCTGGTATTTGCCTTTCACTTTTTCCAAAGACATCCGCATGATTTTTGAATGTCCTTGATCTGCAACGAAATATTGTCCGGTAAAAGGACCAAAGGCACCACTAGTTTGGTCTTCAATAATATCTGCTGTAGATATACCCATCAGTGTGTGTGGAAACCAAACGGCAGGTAATTTCAGTTCCTTTATTTTTTTGGCTGCTTCGTGCATGGGTTGTCCGTTGTCAACAATTTTCAAATCTTCTTTTGTCAGTTTCAATGGTGATTCAGGTTCTTTTGTCCAATTAAGTCCGCCAGCATTTCCAGCGAAGTCACCTTTTTCCAGATGTGTTACACGACCGCTACCAACCCAGTCACCTTGGTTTTCTGCATAGAAAATATCGTTGTTGCTATTAATGGTGAAACCTGCAGGGGAACGAAGTCCTGTTGCAATGGGTTCAATCACACCATCGTCTTTCACTTTTAAAAGCCATCCGTGCCATTTACCCAATCCATCACCATATCCAACCCAGGCAACATTGAGGGTTACAAACATTTCACCATTCTTGTCAAATACAGGTCCGTATGCGTATTCATGGTAGTTGCCACTTAATTGGAACAATGTTATTGGTGTATATGAATCAGCCCTTCCATCGCCATCCTTGTCTTCAATTTTAGTAAGCTCACCACGTTGTGTGCAATAGAATATGCCATCTCTATAAGCAAGTCCTAGCACCTCATGCATGCCCGATGCAAATCGTGTGAAATGTGGAGATCCATTTCCGTAGGCATTTTGGATAATCCATATTTCGCCCCTTCTTGTGGATGCAGCAATTCTTCCATCTGGTAATACTGCGATACCACCTACTTCAAGTTTTACTTCTTCAGGTATGGCGATTGTTTTTATTGAGTAGAAATCTTTTTCAGATTGAACCGTATTTTTTTGTGAAAAAGAAAAATACACAGCAAATGAAAAGATGAATATGAGTTGTAATGATTTTTTATTTGGTAGCATTTGGCCGGAATTATTTATTTAAAATTAAATTTTTCAAGTGTTCAATTATTGGCATTTGATTTACCAAATTAGTTGGTAGCTTAATTTTTGTTTTGCAGGCGTTATTAAAACTTGTTGACCATTGTGGCTTTCTATTGTTGGAATTTCTCCAGCTGTTGTTTGTACATAATATGTTTGGTCATCAATGCTGTATAAACCGTTACCCAACAATTTTATTGATTTCCCCTGTGCAATTCTAATCATGAGTTTGTCTTTGCCTTCACCTTGTACATCGATGGTTCTATTCAAGCCTTTCCCTTTTTCAGTAGGAATGATTTTATCTTCTATTTTAAAGTTTTTATACGCATAAGAAAATACAGGGTATCGTTGTTCGTTGAGAACATATCCGTTGTATTTATAATTTTCAATTGAGTCAGTGGCATTGTTCCTTTCAAAAACCGGACAAATTCCTGGAAGGTTTATGCTTGCTCCCATTGGTGATGATGTTTGTGGTTCACCACGCTCATACCACATGTCGGTGGCATTTAGGTAATCCCCTTTCCACGCATATAACATTGCTCCTTGCAGCAGGTTATATGAATAGTGCACTTGTGAAGGATCTCCAACAGAGATTACGTGTGTAAGTTTTTTCTTTTGGTGGAACATGAACGACCTAATTAATTCAGGTTCTTTGTTTGATCTAATATTGATAAGAGGAGCTGGTGCCCTTTCAGGCAGGGATGCAGGTGCTTGTAATGCAACGGTTTTGCTGTTTGCTTTTTCGATGGTTAATGACATACCAGATCTTGCCCATCCCACTTCCTTGTTTACATAAAGTTTAAAATCATGAGCACCTTTTGTCATCATTTTTTTCCCATCAAATGGAAATGCTCCAATGAATGTCCATCCCTTTGGTATTACAGTATCTCCATCTATGATAAGTCCTCCATCTCCGGTAAATATGGATGAAAGAAGATAGTCGCCTTCTTCCTCAATATTTAATTTTCCTTCGAATAGTAAAAAGTAGTTGTCTTTTGCTGAAGCAAGTCTTGAATCGATTGCTTTCGCTTTTCCTTCACTGGTTGGTTTTGTCTTGGCTGCTTCTTCTAGTGTCTTTGCTGTTTTCTCATAATATTTATAGGTTAGGTCAGATACCGTTACATTCAATTCTTCTTGGGGGGCATAACGAAAATTTCTGATTGCAATCATTCCATGGTCACCTTGAATCATGAGTGGAGCTAATTTTTTTTCATCTTCGGCAATTGCTGCACGTGTTGGTCCGCTTACAAAAATGTTTTCGTGTAGTGTAATTCCATTGAGTTTTACAAAATTGAATTTTGCCGGCATCGTTTTATTTCCGTTTGCATCGAAGCGAGGTGCTTGAAAAGAAATTTCCATATGCTGCCATAGTCCTGGTGCAGCGCATGCATTTTTCAATGGCGCATTTCCTTCGAATCCTTTATCATTTTTCCATCTTTCATAAATCCCACCCATGTCACTGAATGTGGGAATTTTCACGCCCCAACTGTCGTTTATTTGAATTTCATACCTCGACTGAAGGTAAATGCCTGAATTAGATCCTTTGGGAATCATCAGGTCGAATTCAAGATAGATGTCACCATGTTCCATGTTGGTGGATAGGTGATAAGGTGTGCCTTTATAAGCAAATGATTTATTGAAATCGTTTAGTAAAATTCCATTTCCTTTTGAAAACCCCAAAGCAGTGTCTGCATGCCTTCCATATACTTCACCAACTATTTTCCAATTGGCGGAAGGGGTTTTAAAAGCCTCCATTGAATTCAACGGAAATTCTTGTAGAATGGGTTTTAGCTTTTGCGCAAAGGCGCTATTCAAGCATAAAAGGGCTAATGATACAATCAGATATTTTCTTATGAGCATCAGGATGTGTTTAGTGTATGAATTTAACTAAAAAAGGGCAACAATGGTAATGGGGGTTCTAAACTATTTGCCAGGGATATAAAATTTCTTGAGACGATTACTTGCTCATCTCTTCAAGTTTCTTTTTCGATTCCAGCATCAAGTCACGCAATCTTGCTGCTTCCATAAAATCCAGGTCCCGCGCAGCTTTTGCCATGTTTTTCTTCAGTTTGGCAATATTTTTCTCCACTTGTGGGATGGTCAGGTATTCAGCTTGTTCTTCCGCAGCAATGGTGCTTGCGTTGTCTTCTGTTGTTGCGATCAGGGTACTGTATTCATCAAAGCCTTTAATTTCCAACACGGCGGTTTGCGCAAACACCTGTTCTTTGCTTTTCGAGATGGTTTTTGGGGTGATGTTATTTTTGATATTGAACTCAACCTGTTTTTCCCTTCTGCGGGTTGTTTCATCGATGGTTCTTTGCATGCTGCCTGTCATCTTATCTGCATAAAAAATAACCCTCCCATCAACATTTCTTGCTGCCCTGCCGGCGGTTTGTGTAAGTGATCTCTCATTTCTTAAAAACCCTTCCTTGTCGGCATCAAGAATGGCAACGAGTGAAACTTCTGGAAGGTCCAACCCTTCCCTAAGTAAGTTCACACCCACCAACACGTCAATTTCACCTAGTCTTAATTGTCTGAGTATTTCAACTCTTTCGAGTGTATCAACATCACTGTGGATGTATTTTGATTTTATATTGATGCGTTGAAGGTACTTGTCCATCTCTTCGGCCATTCTTTTTGTAAGGGTTGTTACAAGTACACGATCGCCTTTTTTTACAGTCTTGTCAATTTCATCCAGCAGATCATCCACTTGGTTAGAACTTGGCCTCACTTCAATTGGAGGGTCAAGTAAACCGGTTGGTCTTACTACCTGTTCAACAACCACCCCTTCCGTTTTTTGCAGTTCATATTCGCCCGGCGTTGCAGACACGAATATTACTTGATTAATCATGTTTTCAAACTCATTGAAATTGAGAGGTCTGTTATCCAGTGCTGCAGGCAAACGAAATCCATAATCAACCAGGACCATCTTCCTACTTCTGTCACCACCGTACATGCCGCTGATTTGCGGGATGGTTTGGTGACTTTCATCGATCACGCATAAAAAGTCTTTTGGGAAATAATCAAGTAGACAGAAGGG
>CANJEF010000113.1 GCA_947472965.1 Sphingobacteriales bacterium | reverse complement strand
TATACCGTTCAATGGTTTAAGGATGGTATTTTGATGGATGGTAAAAATAAAGACACCTTGCGTATAACGGCTGCCGGAAAATATACAGCCCAATTTACCAATGCCAGTGGTTGTGTATCACCGTTTTCAGAGTGTATTTGTACGGAGATAAAATGTGAGACTGATATTTACACTCCTGATATTTTTACTCCTAATGAGGACGATATAAATGATGTAATTAAGCCTTCCATTCCGGGAATCAGAAAATTCATTTGCTTTAAGGTTTATAACCGATGGGGCAACCTGATTTTTTATACTACTGATCCATATAAAGGATGGGACGGTAAGTATAAGGGATTGAATCAACCTGCGGAAAGTTACATGTGGATTGTAGAAGGATTTGATAGCCAAGGGAAAAAAATCAAAAAGAGTGGCATGTTGTCTTTGATGCGATAAATAATGGTAGGTTTAAAAAGTTGTAGTATAAAATAAATTATGATTAGAAAGCAAATCATTTTAATATCGGTTTTACTAATTGGTAATTACTGCCTTGGGCAGGACCTCCATTATGCTGATATCCAAACAATGAACCTTTGGTATAACCAGTCGCTTAAGATGGACCGCCATTCGGATGTCAGACTGAACTTCCGGGATATCAAATACCAATCAATATTGGCATTTCGTACTGCAAGCGGCATGATTAATATACCATTAGTTAGTAAGGATCGAATAAATGAAAATAATAAAAAAGGCTTTGTGAATATTACTGGCGGTGGTGCATTTGACAAATCAAATAAGGGAATTTTTAAAAATTCTACAGGCTTATTGGGTTTATCCTATTCTCAGTTATTGAGTGATAATTTTGTTTATTTATCGGCTGGTTTCCAAGGCGCTATCACACAAACCAGGCTTGGCACTATTGGTATGTTATTCCCTGATCAATTTGATCAATTTGGCCCTCTGCCCTCAGCTACAAGGGATCCCCTGAGGGCCGGTCGTTCTTATAGCATGGCAAGCCTCAATGCAGGATTGTCAATTTACCAGAACACTGCAACCAGTGAGTGGTATATTGGTACAAGCTTGCGGCATATCAATAGACCTTTTACGGATGAACAGAAAACGGATGCTTACCGGTTGTCTCCAACTGCAGGATTACAGGCTGGTCTTACAGTGAAAAACGAAAAAGAACAAATAGGTGTTTATGGTATTGCTAATTTAAAAGCAAAGGCCTATGAGTATTTATTGGGTGCCCGATTTGTGAAAATAATTGATGGTGTTGATGATCGCAGTAGCTCATTGGGGCTTGGACTGGCATTGCGAATAAATGATGCCGTTATTCCAAACGTACAGGTGAAATTGAAAAAAACAACACTAGGCTTTCATTATGATATAAATATATCCGGATTGAAAGCTGCTGGATATAGCAGAGAAGGTTTTGAAGTGGTCCTGAAACAGCAGATTAATTAGTATTGTGATGTCATGTCATGTACGAATATCGTATATGTTTCAATGGGCTTGATGATTATAAAAAAGTAAGTAGTAAGATAAATTTAGACAATCGGCGGAAGTCAACTTATGCATAAAAAAGATAGCATGAAAAAAATAGCATCATCAATCATCTTGATTTTTATTGTTGTATGCACTGGGGTTGCACAAGACACCTTATCAAAGGCTGACCCAAAGCCATTGAAAATGAAGTATACACCAAATCCAGATGTGAAATGGAATATGTTCGGAATGAAACTTCATATGCAGGACTTTGGTATTACCAATCAATATGTGGATACTTGCAATTGTGATGATGGACTCCCCTTGCTGGATCGCGCCAATGGAACAGTTGCCTTCAGTTTTTATAGTAATTTATCCAAGCGATTCGCTGTGAGTGGTGATTTAGGATTCAGTTATGGCTATCTATCAAAAAAGACGCCAAGTCTCACTGAACGACGTCAAGCATGGTTTCAAACTGCTCGAACTGATTTGTACTATAATTTTTCAAATAATAAACTGCAGCTGCAGCCCTTTGTATTCGGCGGCGCACATATTTCACGCCGGTCATCTAGTAATTACCTCTCCATTCCCATGGGGATGGGAGCAAGGTATATGGTGCTCAATGATAATGGGATGATCACAGGTCAGGTGGGTTATGGGCTTGGGGCAACAAGCAATATCAGGAATAGTTTTATCTATTCTTTCGGACTATATGTAAACATAACCAAAAAGAAAAAAATTCAGCCTGTTGAATTACCCAAACCGATTGATACTACCACATGCCCTATTCCACTTGTTGATACAGATTGTGATGGATTGGTTGACAGTATTGATAAATGTCCAACTATACCCGGACCAGCCCGCAATGAGGGATGTCCCATTGCTGATCGCGACCACGACAGCGTGATGGATCAAGTGGATAAATGTCCTGACCAACCTGGAGATCCTTGCAATGATGGCTGTCCTTTGCCCCCCACCCCCCAGCCAATAAAAGAGGTTCCAGCTCCAATCGCTGAACCCATCAAAGTGGCTCCTAAGCCAATAGCAACTCCTAAAGTTGATGTTGTAAAGGAAGTGTTGATTGAACAGCCCGAACCTCCCAAACGCAACTATGACAGTGTTTATTTTATCATTCACTTTGATTTTGATAAATATTCGCTGACAGCTAAAAGCAATGATGTTCTTGCCAACGTTGTTGCATACTTAAAAAAGCATCCAAGTTATGACTGTGTTTTATTCGGACATACTGACCTCGAAGGCTCTGACCAGTATAATGTAAAACTCTCTCGAAACAGGGTGACTTCAGCAAGTACCTTTTTGACTAGTCATGGTATTTCCCCAAAGAGAATTTCAACAGATTATTTTGGCGAGCGAAATCCTGTCATTTCCACCACAGCGAAACCGTTGGGATGGAAAAATAGGCGCGTGGAATTCCATTTTATCATGAATTGATGGGCTTTTTTGCTGTTTCCCTAGGTGATTTACAACATCAAAAAAGATGAAGTAAGTAATTTTAATTACTAAAATATATAGTATATATTTACTAAATAAATTAGTAAATATGGATGGGGATTTCTTTTCTGGGGCCGCCTATGATGGTTCCAAATCATACACACAACATCAAGTTAAAACCACCAATGCAACTGGTTTTGGTGCTGCATCCGACGATCATGCTGAACGAGGGATTGATCTGAATGAACAGCTGATCCGAAATAAACCTGCCACATTCTTCATGCGGGTTAAAGGCGACGCCATGGTTGGTGCAGGTATTTTCGATGGCGATATGGTTATTGTAGATCGCAGCATCAAGCCCGTTAGCGGCAAGGTTGTAATCGCAGTGCTTAATGGAGATATGCTGATCCGAAGATTTGAAAAGGGCTTCAACCGGGTGCGCCTGATACCTGAAACCGATAAGCTTTCACCAATTGATATCGATCCATACGCGGAATTCACCATTTGGGGGGTTGTGACGTATGTGATACATAGATGTTAATTAGACGTCAGATGTCAGAAATCAGACGTCAGACTTCAGAAGTAAGCCATATGTTTAGGTTCAAATAAAATTGTAAATTTTTCATCTATTCTGACGTCTGATTTCTGACGTCTGTCATCTGTATATGTACGCCATCATTGATTGTAATAGCTTTTATTGTTCTTGCGAACGGCTTTTTCGTCCGGATCTTCGGAACAAACCCGTCGTTGTATTAAGTAACAACGATGGGTGCATTATCTCCCGAACCGATGAAGCTAAGAAGGCGGGTATTGACATGGGTGTGCCTTTGTTTGAAAGTCGTCAATTGCTGAGTCAACATGAAATAGCTGTATTTTCTTCCAATTATCACCTTTATGGCGACCTGAGCATGCGCGTGATGGACACGCTACGTTTTCTTGCCGATGATGCAACGTACCGCTGTGTTGAAGTGTATTCTGTAGATGAGGCATTCGTTAATCTCGATCATCTTCCGGCAGCCTCATTAACGGATTTTGCCTTGCGCTTGCGCGATATTGTATTTGAATGGACTGGCATTCCGGTCTCCATTGGCATTGCACCATCGAAAGTGTTGAGTAAGGTGGCAAATCGCTTGGCTAAAAAAGAAAAACATAAAACCGGATGCATCTTAATCCTCGATGAAGATGACAAGCTTCAGGCGGCTCTTGAGGCGACTGATGTATCTGACTTATGGGGAATTGGTCGCCGTTATGCAAGAAAATTAAAGGATGAATATGGTATTCATACAGCTTGGCAACTCAAGCACATGCCGATGGAATGGGCACGTAAAAACCTGGGGGGTATTGTTGGTGTAAGGATGATCAGGGAGCTGAATGGTGAATCCTGTATTTTGATGAAAGACCCATTGGAGAAAAAAAAGGTCATCGCTACTACAAGAATGTTCGGTAAGCCCGTGTTTGATCTTCAGTCCTTGAAGGAAGCAGTGGCCACTTTTGTATCACGTGCCGCTGAAAAGTTACGACGACAGTATGGTGCAGCAACGGGCATTGATGTATTTGTGGTTACCAATGGAATGCAAGGTGCTGCCTATGAATACAATCCACACCACCACCACCGGTATCATACCATGACGCACCCTAGCGCTGACACAGCAGAACTCATCAAGACAGCCTTGCCCATGGTTGAAAGTCTCTATCGGCAAGGCACAAAATATGTGAAGGCAGGGGTGATGCTCAGCGGTATTGTACCTGATAGTGCCCTGCAAGCCAACTTGTTTTCAGCTCCTGCCAGATATCAAAACAGGGCGCTCATGCAGGCAATGGATAATATTAACTTCAGTATGCGCGACGATATGGTCAAATTCGTGGCGTCTGGCCTTACCCGCAATTGGAAAATGCGACAAGAAATGCGAAGTAAACGTTTTACCACCCGGTGGGGCGAAGTATATACTGTGAGGAGTTAGTCTGTCTAGTCTTTAATAAATAGAATTTTATTATCTATTGTTTTGATTTTCAATATTTTAGTCGAATCAGGCTAGTAGTAAAATATTCAGTAAGATGGATTCAATAGATTAAATAGAAAGCCCCACTTGCATGGGGCTTTCTCTCAGGAGTTGGTTTTTCAAGAATATTGGATTAAACGGGTCTAAAAAGACGTTGTCGGATCAATTATGACCATTCAGATCATTTATAATATAAAAAGTAGATCTTTTCCGGTGTTAGATTAAAGATCGATTAAAGATCATAAATGATTAACCAACTATTTTTTTTTGTTATATTTTTAAAATACAAAACGACTTTTTTAAGCTACAGATTGTTTATTTTGAGGATAAAGTGTATTTTTCAGAATTATTTTGCATTTTATCAAATAAAATAAACCTTATTATCCGGGAAAGACTCTTAATATTTATAAAGATTATAATATTTTCCGT
>CANJEF010000112.1 GCA_947472965.1 Sphingobacteriales bacterium | reverse complement strand
TTGAGTATTTCTTTTTCTTCAATTCTTGCTTGCAAATCTTGTATTCTCAGCATATATGTTCTTTTACTTTATTTGATTTTATCCTACACTACCTTCCAGACTGATAGCGAGCAATTTTTGTGCTTCAACAGCAAATTCCATCGGCAATTGATTCATCACTTCCTTGGCAAATCCATTCACAATAAGTGCAACAGCTGTTTCTGTATCAATTCCACGTTGGTTACAATAAAAAATTTGGTCTTCCCCAATTTTAGAGGTGGTAGCCTCATGTTCAACCTGGGCTGTATTGTTTTTTACTTCTATGTAAGGGAAAGTATGTGCGCCACATTTATCTCCTAGTAGGAGGGAATCGCATTGTGAGAAATTCCTGGCGTTGCTTGCATTTTTTGCAACATTCACCAAGCCTCTGTAAGAGTTATTGCTCTTGCCTGCAGAAATTCCTTTAGAAACGATACGGCTTTTTGTATTCTTTCCAAGGTGAATCATTTTTGTTCCAGTATCAGCTTGCTGATAATTGTTTGTTACCGCAACAGAATAAAATTCACCAATGCTATAATCGCCTTTCAAAATAACACTCGGATATTTCCATGTAATGCTTGATCCTGTTTCAACCTGCGTCCACGATATTTTTGCATGCGCACCAGAACAGATTCCTCTTTTGGTTACGAAATTATAGATCCCGCCTTTACCCTCTTTATCGCCGGGATACCAATTCTGAACGGTTGAGTACTTGATTTCCGCTTTTTCCATCGCAATCAATTCCACCACGGCTGCATGCAATTGGTTTTCATCCCGCATAGGTGCTGTACATCCTTCCAGATAACTCACATAACTTCCTTCTTCAGCTACAATCAGGGTTCTCTCAAATTGTCCGGTATTGGCTGCATTGATGCGGAAGTAAGTTGATAACTCCATAGGACATCTTACGCCTTTTGGTATGTAGCAAAAAGACCCGTCGCTGAAAACGGCTGCATTCAATGCGGTAAAATAATTATCGGTAGCCGGTACAACCGTTCCAAGGTATTTTTTGATCAATTCGGGATGCTCTTTGACGGCATCGCTCATGGAACAGAATATGACTCCCACTTTCGATAGTTCCTCCCGGAAGGTGGTGGCAACTGAAATACTATCCATCACAGCATCTACGGCGACCCCTGAAATCCTTTTTTGCTCATCCAGGGAGATTCCCAGTTTTTCAAATGTTTTTCTCAGTTCAGGATCGATTTCATCCAAGCTATTGAGAGTGGGCTTTTGCTTGGGTGCAGAATAGTAAATGATGTTCTGGTAATCAATTTTTGGGAAGCCTACGTTGGCCCAAACGGGTTCCTCCAAGGTTAACCAATGCCTGAAGGCCTTCAATCTTTGTTCCAACATCCAAGCAGGTTCATTTTTTTTAGTTGAAATGAATCTGATGGTATCCTCTGATAACCCCTTTGGGGCTTCGTCTGCCTCAATATCCGTTACAAAGCCATATTTGTACTCTGAAGTTGTAATCTGTTCTAATATATCGTCATTTTCCGCTGCCATAGTTCCTGTTCCGTTTTGAACCGCAAAATTCATCATTTTACGGGGTTATAAAAAGTTTAGCTCCTTCGAATGGGCTCAAATTGGTTTAATTTTCCTTAATTCGTAACAAGAAAAGAAGCTAATTGTTTGATTCTGATGCTTTTCAATTCTCTCATCAGCTTAATGTGAACTAACTTACCTAAAAATCCAACAAAATTTATTTACATGGTTTCAAGCGATTGGTTATCAGCAATTTTTGAGCGTGAGTTTGGTGAAAAACCCGTTTGTTTCAGGTCGCCAGGAAGAATAAATTTGATTGGCGAGCATACCGATTACAATGAAGGCTTTGTCTTGCCCTCCGGAATTGATTTGTTTTGTCACATAGCCATTAAAGAGTCCAAATCCAAGGAATCGACTTTTATGTCCATTGACCTTGGTGACAAAGTGGTTTATGAAGCAGGACAGGTTTTTGAGCCACGTAATTTTTGGGTCAATTATATTCTAGGGATAAAAGACGCACTTGAAAAAAGAGGACTTGTTATTCCTCCCTTCAATCTAATTGTGAGATCGGATGTTCCTATTGGGGCAGGACTTTCCTCCTCTGCTGCACTTGAAAGTGTTGTTGCTTTTGGACTTAATACCATCTTTTCCCTGGGATTGGAAAAAATGGAACTTACCCGGGTTGCAAAGGCTTCAGAAAATGATTTCATTGGATTACAGTGTGGAATCATGGACATGTTTGCTAGTATCCACGCAAAGAAGGATAGCGCCATGTTACTCGACTGTAAAACACTGGCATTCGAGTATGTTCCACTTGAGCTTGGAAACAACAAGTTATTGTTATTTGATACCCAGGTTAAGCACCAGTTGGCAAATTCCGAATACAATACCAGAAGACTGGAATGTCAGCAAGCAGTCGATTTTATAAAATCATTCCACGAAGAGGTACAATCCTTGCGTGATGTGAGCGAAGTGATGTTGCTGGAGCTTGAAAAGAGTATGCCCCATCTGATTTATAAGCGGGCACTGCATGTTGTTGGCGAAAACAAACGTCTTCATCAATTTTCAACGGCCATCGCTGCTAAAAACTGGCAACAGGCAGGTGCACTGCTGTATGCTTCACACGAAAGCCTGAAGACCAACTATGAAGTAAGTTGTACTGAATTGGATTTACTGGTGGATATCGTAAACTCTACTGATGGCGTTTGGGGCGCAAGGATGATGGGGGGAGGCTTTGGTGGGTGTACCTTGAATTTAATCCAGGAGGACAAAATAGGATTTACCATTGAAAAAGTTAACCGCGCTTATTTCGATGTTTTCGGAGTGGAACCGAAACATTATATTGCAAGTACAAGCAATGGGGCTTCCGTATTTTAAATTAGCTGACTATGAAAAAAGCATTTGTTTTTTTATTTTTATCGATTGTATTTTTTTCTTGTATTCTTCCAAATGAAAACAACCATATGAGTAATATTATAGACAGGGACTCTCTATTTTCAGATTCACTAAACGGCAAAGCTGTACAGCTCTATACCTTAAAAAATAAACAAGGTATGTCTGTGGAATTCAGTAATTATGGCGCAACAATTATTGCAATTAATGTTCCCAACAGGGAGTCGAAATTTGAAAATGTAGTTTTGGGCTATGATAGCATTGCAGGATACTATGCCGGCAAGTCATATTTCGGCTCAATCGTTGGAAGATTTGCCAACAGGATTGCAAACGGAAAATTCACGATTGAAGGAAAAGAATATTCTGCTCCACTGAACAATGGGAAAAATACACTTCATGGTGGTATAAACAGCATCGACAAGCAAGTATGGGATGTGCAGCAAAAAGAAGGGGCCATAGTGTTTTCCATTCTAATTCCAGATGGAGAAAATGGTTATCCAGGAAATGTAAATTTATCAGTCTCTTATTCCCTGACGGACCAAAATGAGATTGTGATTGACTACCTGGCAAGTACCGATAAAACAACCATTCTCAACGTATCAAACCATTCATATTTCAACCTTTCAGGTGATCCCTCACAAACGATCCTTTCGCATCAGGTTAAATTATTTGCATCTAAGTTTACTCCAGTGGACAGCACACTGATTCCAACTGGTGAATTGAAAGATGTGAAGGGAACTGCTTTTGATTTTACAACGCCAAAAACCATTGGAAGAGATATCGAAATGAATGAAGAGCAACTTGTGCTTGGCAAAGGGTATGATCATAATTTTGTATTGGATGAAGGTGCAGAAAAATTGAGACCAGCAGCAGTCGTTGAGGAGGTAAACTCAGGAAGGAAAATGGAAGTATTTACGACCCAGCCTGGGGTTCAATTTTATTCTGGAAATTTTCTTGATGGTACTCAACAGGGCAGGGGAACTTCATTTCAAAAGAGGTCTGGCTTCTGTCTTGAAACACAATTTTTCCCTGATTCACCAAACCAACCTAATTTTCCAACTACAATATTAAAGCCAGGTGAAACATTTTCTAGCAAGACGATTTACCGGTTTTCAACTTTCAAATAACAAGAATGAAATACGTCCTTGGTATTGATATAGGATCCTCTTCCGTGAAGTGCGCCCTCTTGGAAATTGAAACAGGAAAATGCCTGAGCAGCGCTAGCTCACCGGCTTCAGAAATGATAATTTCCGCTCCCCAGAAAGGTTTTGCAGAACAACACCCCAACATGTGGTGGGATGAATTAATTACTGCAATGGGCTTGTTAAAACAAGATTTTCCATTCAATAAAAATGAAGTGTCTGCCATCGGGATCTCTTATCAGATGCATGGTTTAGTGGCAGTTGATAGAAATGGTGTTCCGGTTATTCCAGCCATCATTTGGTGTGATA
Organism: Sphingobacteriales bacterium; assembly: GCA_947472965.1. Next base: position 1,004 of record CANJEF010000112.1, on the reverse strand, counting down.
GCCGGGCTGTAGAAATTGGAAAGATGGCTTTTGAAGAGTTGGGTGCTGAGTATTGCTTATCGCATTATTTAAACTCTCCCGGAAATCTGACTGCTTCAAAATTGAAGTGGGTCAAGGAAAATGATCCTGCATCCTATGCAAGAATTCATAAGGTTATGTTGCCGGGCGATTATATTGCTTACAAGATGACAGGCGAAATGCGCACTACGGTATCTGGCTTGTCTGAAGGAGTGATGTGGGATGTGCAATCTGAATCACTTGCAAGTGAATTGTTGCATTATTATGGATTGGATGAGCGATTGATTTGTAAAACTGTGCCACAATTTGGCGAACAAGGTTTGCTCACCATTACTGCTGCTGAAATACTTGGGCTGCAAGAAAATACGCCCATCACATATCGTGCAGGAGATCAGCCTAATAATGCATTCTCTTTAAATGTATTGAACCCAGGTGAAGTTGCTGCAACAGCTGGAACATCTGGCGTGGTATATGGTGTGATTGACACGCCTTCTTATGATCCATTGTCGAGGGTTAATAGCTTTGTTCATGTAAATCATACTGCTGAAAAGAAGCGATATGGTGTTTTACTTTGTGTAAATGGTACGGGTATTTTAAACAGTTGGTTACAAAAGAATTGTTTTTCAGGATTAAGTTATCCTGAAATAAATAAGGTTGCATCTGCCGCCCCCATCGGATCAGATGGTCTTCGGTGCTACCCATTTGGCAATGGTGCTGAGCGCGTATTGGAAAACAGAGACCCAGGTGCCACCATGAAAAATCTTCACTTCAATAGACACAGCAACGCGCATCTTGCAAGGGCCGCACAAGAGGGTATTGTATTCTCATTATATTATGGAATGGAAATCATGGTGAAAATGGGATTGCAAATCAAAACCATCCGGGCTGGTAAGGCAAATATGTTTTTGAGCGACATCTTTTCAGAAGCATTTTCAAATACGTCTGGAGCAGTTGTTGAATTATTCAACACCGATGGTGCACAAGGT
>CANJEF010000111.1 GCA_947472965.1 Sphingobacteriales bacterium | reverse complement strand
GTATATATTAAGCTACGGCATTGAGGGAAGTCGAGTAAGTACCAATTATTTTGGAAAGCAAAAGCCTGTAATATCAACCTTTGAAAAAAAATTGGGATGGCAAAATAGAAGAGTAGAGGTTTTTTTGATAAAAAAATAATACCACGAGGAGGTATTAAATAGTATTTCAAAGTTGTAAAGTATAAAAATATTTTAGTTGGTTTCAGTATTGATCATCTCAATATTTAATCAGTAAATATCATCTATCTCCATTGGTTTAAATTTTTACTGGCCTTTACTGTCCGGTCAAAATCTTGTTCAATCGCAAATTCCTTTGTAATTTACCAGTCAGATGGGCACATTCTCGATTCAAGGCAATATTATAAATATTTCAAAAAAAAATATTTCCATAGGGGAGCTGACTGTTTTAAAGGGACATATTCTTTCCATTTCAATTTCAAAGGAAGGTGTGTTTGATCCTTCACTTCCCTATATTTCCCCGGGATTTATCGACGCACATGTACACATTGAAAGCTCCATGCTCACCCCTGCGGAATTTGCCCGACTAGCTGTTGTTCACGGAACTGTCGCAACCGTTAGCGACCCCCATGAAATTGCAAATGTTTGTGGAATGGAGGGTGTACGATTCATGATCCAAAATGGAAAGCAAGTTCCGTTCAAATTTAATTTCGGTGCTCCTAGTTGTGTGCCCGCTACCTTTTTTGAAACCGCGGGTGCTGTGTTGAATGCTGCCGATGTGAAAGAATTACTCAATGATAAAGATATTCGGTACCTCACAGAAATGATGAATTTTCCTGGTGCCATTTTTGGTGATCATGAAGTACTTGAAAAAATAAATGCTGCACATGAATTGAGAAAACCCGTTGATGGCCATGCGCCAGGACTAAGTGGTGACGACCTACGAACATATGTGGGAAGGGGCATCTCAACTGATCATGAGTGTTTTACAATTGAAGAGGCTCAGGAAAAGTTGGCTTTGGGCATGATCATCATTATTCGGGAAGGAAGTGCTGCCAAAAATTTTAATGAGTTGAACCCGTTGATTGAATCGCATCCTGATAAGATCATGTTTTGCAGTGATGATAAGCATCCGGATAGCCTTGTAATCGGACATATCAATTTGCTTTGTTCTCGCGCTGTTGAAAAAGGGTATAATATTTTTAATATTCTGCAGGCCGCTTGTATCAATCCCATACTTCATTATGGTTTGGAGGTTGGTATGTTGAGGGTCGGAGATCCTGCCGATTTTATTCTTCTTGAAGACTTGAAACAATTCAAGGTATTGGCCACCTACATTGATGGGGTGCAGGTTTCTGAAAACGACAAATCATTCATCAAAAGATGTCCGCTTATTTCAGAGCCGCTTAATCACTTTCATTGTGAAAAAATCAATAGCGATGACTTGATCGTCGAAGCCTCAGGAGAATATACGATTCCCGTTATTGGATGTATTGATGGCCAATTGATTACCCTGAAAAAAAAGCTCCTTCCAACATTGGTTGGAGGTTCTTGGAATTGCAATCTGGCCAATGACGTATTGAAAATTGTAGTGGTTAATCGCTATCACCCAGCGCCAGTATCAAAAGCCTTTGTGAATGGCTTTGGTCTGAAACATGGAGCTATTGCTTCTTCCGTTGCCCACGACTCCCACAACATCGTTGCAGTAGGTGTAGATGATGAAAGCATCATGAGGGCAATAAATTTGATCATACGCCAAAAAGGAGGCATTAGCTGTGTGTCTGAAAATTTTGAACAGATGTTGTCATTGCCTGTTGCAGGCCTGATGAGTGCTGATGATGGGTATGCTGTTTCACAATCTTATACTGCGCTTGATCGCCAGGCAAAAGAGTTGGGATCCACCCTGGCTGCACCTTTTATGTCATTGTCTTTTATGGCACTGCTTGTTATACCGCATGTGAAGCTCAGCGATAAGGGGTTGTTTGACGGAGATCAATTTTGTTTATATTCATAGTGATTTAGCTTGCTGGTTTATATTTTTTGAAATCCAAAAAAAAGTAGATGAAAAAAAGAGTTTGTGTAATTGGTGCTGGACCCTCTGGCATTACTGCAGCAAAAAATTTATTAGATGAGGGTCATGAGGTTGTTGTTTACGATTTAGGTAATGAAGTTGGAGGTAACTGGGTATTCAATGAAAAAGTAGGTCATAGCTCCGTGTTTGAAACCACGCATATCATTTCATCTAGAACACTGAGTGAGTACGCCGATTATCCAATGCCAAAGGATTATCCTGATTACCCTTCTCATAAACACCTTGCTGACTATTTTAAGTCGTATGCACAGTATTTTAATTTATATCCCTTTATTCAATTTAATACCCTGGTAAAAAATTGTATCATGCTCGATGATGGGAAGTGGATGGTTTCAACTGAAAGGGATGGAATCGAAACCGAAGCATTATTTGATGCATTGGCTGTTTGTAACGGGCATCATTGGCTTCCCCGTATTCCAACATATCCTGGAAAATTCAATGGCGAGTTTATTCACTCCCATGAAGTGAAACGATTTTCGAAGTTTACAGGCAAACGGGTGCTTGTTATTGGTGGTGGAAATTCTGCCTGTGATGTGGCTGTAGAAAGCAGTAGGGTAGCAGCTTCTGTTGATATCAGTTGGCGACGTGGTTATTGGATTGCGCCTAAATTCATGATGGGCAAACCGGCTGATGTATTTAGTACAAAAATACATTGGTTGCCTAGAACAATATGGCAAAAAATATCTGCATTAAGTCTGTACTTTAGAAATGGGAAAAACACGGATTATGGACTGCCTCAGCCTGATGGACCCTTGGGTTCACACCATCCAACCATTAATGAAGATCTTTTTTTTACAATACGCCATGGCAAGATCAAGCCGAAAAAAGATATCGAAAGACTTGATGGGGAAGATGTAATTTTTAAAGATGGTAGCAAGGGCTCATATGACATTATTGTAGCATGCACCGGATATATTATCAGCCATCCTTTTTTTGATAAAAATCTTATTGACTATACGGAGGGGGAAGTACCACTGTGGTTGAGGATGATGCACCCTGCCATCAAAAGTCTTTACTTCATTGGATTGTTTCAACCGTTGGGTTGTATATGGCCTGGATCCGAACTGCAAAGCAAGATCATGGCTAGGGAATTATCCGGCAAATGGGAGCGCCCCAATAATATTGAAGATAAAATTGTCTCTGAGTTACGGCACCCCGACTTCAAACAAATTAATACGCCTCGGCATACTATCACGGTTGATTTTCACCGATTCAAAAAACGTCTTCTCAAACAACTGCCTAAAAATTTTCTGAGCAATGAACCTGGAGCATATCAAGCTACTGCATCCTAAGGGGGTGAATCGGCCAACTGTTTTGCTGGTTCATGGAGCCTGCATGGGAGCTTGGGTTTGGCAGGATAATTTTCTTTCCTATCTTTTTGAAAAAGGCTTTAATGTAAGTGCGATTAGTCTTCGATACCATGCCGGTTCTTCAAATGAGGGAAGCTTGAGAGGGACTAGCATCAAGAATTATGTTGACGACATGAAGCAAATTGTTGAGGAACTAACTGGGGATGTTTTTATAATAGGCCATTCAATGGGAGGGTTTACGATACAACATTATCTCAACAATGTATCACCCCGTGTAAAAGGAGTAGTGCTGTTGTGCTCCGTACCCAACACAGGATTGTGGAAATTGATCCCAAAGTTAGTCTGGGATTATCCTTTCCATTTTTTATTTTCTTGTTTGAAAATGAGTTGGCTCCCTATTATCAACAATGAATCACGTTTGAAGAAACTCATGTTTAGTAAGACTTATCCGCTTGACAAAGTGAAAAAAGTAAATTCTTTTTTACAGGATGAATCTTTTTTGGCTTTTCTTGAAATGTCTTTTTTGCGATTACCTAAATTAAGCGCTTCTCCTGTTCCAATGATGGTTGTTGGGGCTGCGGATGATTATTTGATTTCAGAAGCATCTACAAGGCGCATGGCTACATACTTTGGCGTTGAGCCGTTGATTATTAAGGATGCTGCACATTGTTTCATGTTGGAGCCCGGTTGGGAAAAAGTTGCAGATGAGGTAGTAGGTTTTTTTAATGGCTTGTTGCCTAGGGCATCACAACCCCTTCATTAAATTTTGCTTTGAAATTGCTCGACTCAATCGTAAAGAGTGGCTTTTTATTGCAGATACCGAATTCGACAAGGTCCTCGCAGAGTGGTTCTGCCATGTCGGCAATTGAAATCCTGATATCGGCAAATGGCTTCCATTGCATATTGGCTTTCACATCTACCGTTGTCTTAAGCATCTGACCATCTTTAAATGAGTAAGTCATTAAATCCATATTGGCAATTGGAATACCAATGCCTAGCGACCCTTTGAATGTTACAATTTTATGATTGCCTGATTCATTGCAAATGGTTGATGACATTTCACTTTTATTAAAATGGTGTTCAATCTTCCTTACCATTTTTGGATATCCCCATAATTCCCTTCCTGCAATCATTGATTTTTCAGATGTTACCGGGATATGAATGATGTATTGTCCAAGTTTTCTTGTGTTTAATGGAGCATATAAATCCAGCCAATTAAAGACACTTGATTTGATTTCATTTGGTACGACTGGAATTGCGATAATCACTTCATTGTATGCACCCAGATCAGAATCCTTGTATTCAATGAGTCCAACGGCAATTAGTGGTTTTCCGTTGAAAATCAATCCTGCCTTGAGTCCAGTGCCATTCAGTTTTTTATTGACAGCATCGAATGACGAAGTATAGGTGAGTGCCAAATAATGTACATCTCGAAAGTCAACCGGAAAAACAACGTCTTGTAATGATGACATGAATTTATTTTATCGGATCCTATCTGTACTATCCAATAATTTTTCATCCTTTCTGATGCCTCTGTAAGCAAAAGCAAGAAATGTTATAATGAAAAAGGGTAGGATGGCGCTTAACTGCCAATGGCCTTGTAGTATGCCCATTTTTGTCTTGAAATTCATCACCTCAATATATTCTATTGATATGATGGCGATAGCAATACAGAAATTGAGTATGATCAATTGTTTTTGGGTTCCTCTTTTCTTAAATAGAAATATTGTTGCCAATGACACCAATCCGGAAGAAATGACAGCCAGCATCAAAAAAAGACTTGCGTCAATATTAAATAAGATGTTCCCGCTATCGTCTCCAAAAACGGGTAGTAACCAAATCAACACTGATGTTGAGGCAGCAAGAAAAAGCCATAATGTTTGGATGCGTTGAATCATAAAATGAATTTATCCAAGTTCTGGGTATAATGGGAACTGTTGCATGAATGATTTCACCTCATCTCTTACAGAAGAAATCATTTGCTCATTGTCTGCATTCAT
>CANJEF010000110.1 GCA_947472965.1 Sphingobacteriales bacterium | reverse complement strand
ATTCTCAAGAGGAAATAATTCTTATTTGAGGGTTTAGATGTTTAGAGTTTAGATGTTTAGAAATCATCAGTAAACTCTAAACAGCTAAACCCTAAACATCTCAACCCTAAACTCTCAACCCTAAACATCTAAACTCTAAACATCTAAACCTTAAACTAATTAGAGAACCTCACTCCCACTGTATATGGTCGCTGTTCAAGTCCATACTGATGCAACGGTGTAGCAGCAAGTGAACCATAGAGTTTTACAGGACCGAGACCAAGTTCAGCAATGTATGAAAGCTTCCAACGCTCGAGGTTGAAGTCAGTCTTGTTTTTAACGGTGCCCTCAGCACCTTTTTGTTTTTGCTTGCTCCTATACAAATAACCCCCACTAACGCCGGCAGACAACTGTAAGCCGGTTTTACGCTTGGATGGGGTGGTGTTCACATTCAACATGATAGGAACGGTCAGGTAGTTCGCCACCAACTTGTTCTTAGAAAATTGATTGGGCAATCCCCTGAGTGTGTATGGCGTTATATAATCTACATAGGTGATGCTTTTCTTATAGAAATAATTATTGCTTTCAATTCCAAAACCATACTTAAGGTTAAGCACCCCTGATGCAATATTCAATCGCTGCATAAAAAACCATAAATTGAAATTAGATATGCGGGAACCCTTTAAGGCATAATCACCTTTGGAGGCATTGATGATGCCCGGGTCCTTCAGAAAATTTTGTGCTTCTGCAGTGGCATAATTGGTCCTGTCATCATACCCTGCAAAACCAAGGTCCCAAACAAACCAATTGGTTGAAATTTTCTTTTTATTGTTTTTATTTTGCGCTTCCCCCTTACCATCCTTCGATACTGATAATACTGCTTTTGTATGTCCGCCCCCCGTATTGGTAATAATTGTTATGTTTCCAATCTGAATTGTATCATGACTAGAATTTGACTTTTTATAGGAACTGGTATCCACTTGTGAATACAATTGAAATGAAATACACAATAGCAATGCGGGTAAAATAAAATGTTTCATAAAAAAATTGAATTATTGTTTTGAGACTGCAAACTGAATGTTTGCAACTTGAATGAATTTGATCTGATCTGATTCAGCACGTTCTTTGCCCAAGACGCGACTGATCTTTCTGGTTAACTGTTTAAAAGGATTTCTTCCTGACTTTTTAGGTGCCCCATCAAACGACTCAACCACTACTGCATCCTTCACTATATCGGTGCTGCTCAATACCTCATTATTTAAACTCGATGTGAATGCTTGTAAATTATTGGATGGCTTTCTGTTAATGTCCACTTGGGGTTCGGCCAATGCAATTGTACTTTCGGTATGAGCAACTTCGGTGGATGGAGACTCAGCTATTGGATTATTTCCAACATCTGATGCTTGCTGCATTCTTTTTAATGCGAAAGGTATAGGTTGCTTTTTTTTCTTTTTGTTTTCGCTTAATGGCTGCTCAGTAACTAACCTTTGTTGTTCAGGCATTATTTTCCCCTTGGATTGAATGGGTGCCTTTTCGGTTGAGACTACCATACTAGGATCAATAGACATACTATTTGTTCCAATGAAAATCCAGAAGAGACCGGCAGCAATAATCAATGAAGCTGCAGCAACGAGTGGCTTCCGCCAACCAATCATGATAGGCCTTTCACGCCTATATAATTCGTCTTTATTTGGATAAACTACGGATTGGTCCGATTGAAGCTTTATGCCGATCAGCTCCTCATAGGATGAACGAAGATTAGAATCATGTTTAAGTCGATCATTCATCTCAAGCATTTTCTTCGGAGAAAGTTCACCATCCATGTAATCGAACAACAATTCAGATTCTTTCAAAGCAACCTGCATTTTCTTCTCCATGCTATCAGAAAAAAGCAATGACTTATCAATATACTTTTCTTCGGCTGGAGAGAAACGCATTTCCATATAACTATTCAACTCCTGCTGAAGGGAAGGATGCTGTTTCACAAAAAACAAAACGTCTTCCTTCTCCGCTGCCGACAACTCATTGTCGGCATAAAGCAAAAACCATGTTTCATAATTCGTTATATCAATCATACCTTAAATGATGTTTTCGGGTTTTCCAATGAAGGCTCTTAACTGCATTCTGGCGCGATGCAAATAAACCTTAACCTGGCTTTCATTCAAGCCTGTAATTTTTCCAATTTCATCATACGAGTATCCTTCATAATCTTTTAAAAGAATAAGTGATTTTTGAAGATGGGTAAGGCTTTCAAGTGCCAGATCAAGTTCACGTTTTAAAGAATGACTTGGCTGTTTTTGAATCCGTAGATTCTCATCGAATGAATCACTCAGCTGAATACGTTTACTCTTTCGGATGTGATCAATCATTTGATGATAAGCAATCGTAAATAGAAATGATTTTGCGGTTTCGTTTATAATGGATTCCCTTTTCATCCACATTTTTTCAAATGCAGATTGCACAATATCACGGGCATCATCTTCATTTTTCAGGTTTTTGACAATAAACCTGAAAACCGAGTCTGCATATTTATCAACACAAGAATTATATTCTATATCCGTCATACAATGAACACTAAACTTTAAACACTAAACTCTAAACTCTAAACTCTAAACTAAAAATGGGATTTAAATAAGGCCTATCAGATTGTTTTATCATTAGCCTTGTGGCAGCAAATGCCTCGAAACAAGTTTCCACAAGGGTAAAACGGTGCGAATGGGGTTATTTGAACGTTCAATTCGACCCTTTTGAAAGAATTCCGTTTTGAATTCCTTTTGATCAGTGTAATTCCGAATGCCAACGAATAAAGTCAACAGTGTAAATGACACCAACAAGGATAAAACCAATAATTTAGACCGCTTTTTCATATTTACTATACGAAGTTAGAGCGAAAAGGTTACTGTATTGTTAAGAAAAGATAAAAACAAGCTATATCATGGTTTGACACAATTGGTTAATTTCACAGCCAATACAAAAAGACTAAACCCAAATTCCAATCTGATGAATGAATCGATGATCATACGCTTACAAAAGGAGATTGCTGAAATTAAAGAGGCCGGATTATTTAAAAAGGAACGAATTATTGAAAGTCCGCAAGGACCTGTTATTTCGGTGGGCGGAAAAGAGGTAATAAACCTCTGCGCAAACAATTACCTTGGTTTGTCCTCGCATCCAAAAATCATTGAAGCGGCAAAACAATACATTGATCAAAGGGGTTTCGGACTCAGTTCCGTTCGTTTTATTTGTGGAACACAAGACATTCACAAGGAACTAGAATCAAAAATTTCCAACTTCCTGGGAACGGAAGATACTATTCTCTATGCAGCTGCATTCGATGCCAATGGTGGGCTATTTGAACCCCTTTTCAATGAGGAAGATGCCATCATATCAGATGAGTTAAATCATGCGTCGATCATTGATGGCGTTAGGCTGTGCAAGGCCCAACGTTATCGATATAAACACAATGATATGCAGGATTTGGAAGAAAAGCTGAAGGAGTCTGCACACCTCAGAAACCGGGTTGTTGTAACTGATGGTTCATTCAGCATGGATGGTACCATTGCGCAGCTGGATAAGATTGTGGCCTTGGCAGAAAAATATGACGCTGCCATCATGATAGACGAATGTCATTCCTCAGGCTTTCTGGGTAAAACCGGCAGGGGTACCCACGAGCATTGTGGCGTAGTAGGAAAGATTGATATTATTACCGGTACACTTGGAAAAGCATTGGGTGGTGCTTCAGGTGGATTTACCAGCGGAAGAAAAGAAACTATTGAAATACTGCGTCAACGCAGCAGGCCATATTTGTTCTCGAATACGCTGGCACCAAGTATTGTTGGTGGATCTATTGCAGTGCTTGACTTACTGAGTGAAACAACATCACTAAGGGATAAGCTTGAGGAAAACACCATGTACTTTAGAAATGAAATGACCAAAGCAGGGTTTGATATCAAACCCGGCGTTCATCCCATCGTTCCCATTATGTTGTATGAAGCAACAGTTGCACAAGAAATGGCAGCGGCCCTGTTGGAAGAAGGAATTTATGTAATCGGATTTTTCTTTCCGGTGGTTGCAAAAGGGAAAGCAAGGATCCGCGTACAACTCAGTGCTGCTCATGAAAGAGAACACCTCGATAAAGCCATCGCTGCTTTTGTAAAAATCGGGAAAGAGATGGGCGTTATTGGGAGTTTAGGGGTTTAGAAAGTTTAGGGGGTTGAGGTCGAAGATCCCGAGAGTGCGAAGCACGAATCGGGCGGGTTGAAGACGTTGAAGTGGTTTAAGGTGTTGAGGAAAGACATATAATCTGCTCTTATCAATCTAAACGTGCTTTCAACAACTTTTTGGCCATGGCCCTTTTGGTTGCTGAAAACGGATAGGAGATGATGATATCGATAGTCTTGCTTAAGACAAACATATCCATTGCCAATCCAAAGTAAAATGTGCTATTGTATTTTTTCAGGTATTTGATGGTTGAAAGAATGACTTCAGTTTTTGTAATGGCTTTTACCTCCGGGTTAATCCTAGAAGATCCACCATGTGAATGAATACATACAAATTCATTGCACATAACACGTTGCCATCCTTTATCCATAGCCCTTTTACTTAAATCCATGTCTTCATAATACATCCAAAAGCGTTCATCCCATCCACCCAATTCTTCAAAATCTATTTTTCGGATCAAAACAAATGAACCGGAAATCCAATCTGGATAACTAACAAGATCCTTGCTCCAACGTTGCTTTGATTTTGAAGGATTAAATAATTGCTGCAAACTTCTAACGGAAGGCCAAACGTTCCACCATTTCAAAAACAATCCATAAGGATGTGTATTTTTACCTTGATCATTCAATTGTTTTATTCCAATCAATTTCCAAGAAGCCACTTGGTTTACTTTTTCTAATAGCGGTTGCAGTGTATTAGATTGCAAAATCGTATCAGGATTTAAAAACAACAACCAATCACCTTTGGCCTCCCTCGCCCCTCTATTACAGGCCTGTGAAAACCCACCATTAAAATCTTGTAAAATAAATTGTACCTGCGGATGCTTTTCGATGAATGATTGCGCGAAACCATCATCTGAATTATTGTCTACCACAATCACTTCAATGTTGCTCATTGACTGTTCAGCGATGCTATTTAAACATTCATTGATCCTGGACCAACAACGGTAACTAACGATGATGATGGACAATGAAATCATTTGCTCAGTTCAATTTGGTACAAAGGTATCAAATTAAAATCTCTTTAGGAATGTAAAAAATATAAAAACGAAGTGGCTGTTTTATATTATCGATTTATGTAAATAATTAATACTTTATTTTTAAATAATAGTTTTTGAAATTCATATTTTGGAGTCAAACAATATATGAAAGTGCGTATATTTAAGAGT
>CANJEF010000109.1 GCA_947472965.1 Sphingobacteriales bacterium | reverse complement strand
GAGGACACTATAACCACGAGTTGTTTTGGAAAACAATGAAGTCCCCAGACGGTATGGGACTACAAGATGGTGTATTGAAGACCGCCATGATGAAACAATTCAACACTATCGAAAATTTCAAAACGAAACTAACTGATGCTGCAATGACAAGGTTTGGTAGCGGTTGGGCTTGGTTATATCTAGACCAAAAAAAGGAACTGCAAATAGGTTCAACACCCAACCAAGACAACCCTTTGATGGACGTTTCGCCAATCAAAGGAATTCCATTGTTGGGATTGGATGTATGGGAACATGCATATTATTTAAAATATCAAAACAGAAGAGCTGAATATGTAAACAATTGGTTTGGATTAATTAACTGGAAAGTTGTTGAGGAAATACTCGCCAAGAACAGTTGATTGAAGTCCTGAAAAAAATTCAGCCTTTGCAAATACCTCCCGACAAAGTCGTTTGGGTTTACAAAGGCTGATGTATGACATGCAATCGTATGTCAAATATATACATGCTTTTCTGAAAAGAAAATTTTTTTTAACGTTTTAATAAGTAATAGTGTATAAATAACACATTAAATTCCACCACCCACTTCAATTTTTCCGTATGACACAATATGACGAGACGAATAAAGATCGCTATTTAAATGAACTATTGGACATGCTGCGCATCCCCTCAGTAAGCGCTAGTAGTGAATACAAGCCGGACATGATTAGGTGCGCAGAATTAGTCAAGGATTCCCTCTTAAAAGCCGGAGCCGATAAGGCAATGCTGTTCGAAACTGAGGGCCATCCCATTGTGTATGGTGAAAAAATTATGAACCCCTCCTGGCCAACAGTGCTGGTATATGGCCATTACGACGTACAACCTGCCGACCCATTAGAGCTTTGGAACAGCGGACCATTTGAACCTGTTATTAAAGATGGAAAGATATTTGCGCGCGGAGCCTGTGACGACAAGGGACAATTTTATATGCATGTTAAGGCACTTGAATCGATGGTGGCCAATAACAATATGCATACAAACATTAAATTTTGCATTGAAGGGGAGGAAGAAATTGGCTCTCCCAATCTTGCGAAATTTGTAAAATCAAATAAGGACTTGCTTAAAGCAGATGTGGTATTGATTAGCGATACAGCCATGATTTCTATGGATACGCCATCAATAGACACAGGGGTTAGGGGACTAAGCTACATTGAAGTGGAAGTGGTTGGTCCAAATCGAGACCTCCATAGTGGTGTTTATGGCGGTGCGGTTGCAAATCCAGCGACCATCCTGTCTAAAATGATTGCATCTTGTCATGACCAAGACAATAAAATAACCATCCCGGGATTTTATGATGATGTATTGGAGTCTAGCCAGGAAGAACGCAATCTCATGGCACAAGCTCCTTTTAATGAAGATGACTATAAAAAAGACCTTGGCATTGAAAGCACCTATGGTGAAAAGGGATATTCAACAAATGAAAGAACGGGCATCAGGCCAACGCTGGAAGTGAATGGAATATGGGGTGGCTATACTGGTGAGGGAGCCAAGACGGTTTTGCCATCGAAAGCCACTGCAAAAATTTCAGCGAGGTTGGTGCCGAATCAATCATCAGAAAAAATAACAGCAAAACTGCTGGAATATTTTAAAAGCATTGCACCCAAGGGTGTGCAAGTGAATGTGTATGAACATCACGGAGGAGAACCTTACCTCACCCCAATTAATTCAAAAGGATATCAGGCAGCGGCAAAAGCCATTGAAAAAACATTTGGCAAGGCTCCAGTTCCTGTGAGGGGTGGTGGCAGCATTCCAATCTGTTCTTTGTTTGAAGAAGAATTAAATCTCAAAATTGTATTTCTGGGATTTGGCTTGGATAGCGACAACCTGCATTCACCAAATGAAAAATACGACATCGTTAACTTTTACAAAGGAATTGAAACCATACCCTATTTTCATCAATATTTTGCAGCATCATCCTAGCCAATACCCGATCTAATGAAAGCAACTGAAAAGGAGAAACTCAGATTGGATAAATACCTTTGGTCGATAAGGTTGTTCAAGACAAGAACTGCTGCATCCGTGGCTTGTGAAAAAGGCAAGGTTAAAATGAATGATGAAAGTATGAAAGCGTCGAGGTCTGTCAAGGTAGGCGATCAGTTTGAAGTGAAAACCCTCGAAAAAAAATGGTTGATCAAGGTTGTTGAGTTGCTCTATAGCAGGGTGCAATACAGTGAGGCCATCAAATACTATGAGGACCATACACCACCGGATGAAGTTGAACGCATTGCCTCACAAACAGCCAGTTTCTACTCTGGAAAAAGACTTTCAAAGATTGGTAGACCTACTAAAAAAGAAAGAAGAAGCTTGGATGATTTTATCGGCGACTAAACATCAACGATGATTTCTATTCCGTCAAACAGGTTGAATTTTGAGTTGTGCTAAAACAAACGCTTGGAAAATAAAGTCCTCATAAAACATCTATTCCACATGAACATACATATCATAAGCGTTGTACCCGAATTGCTTGATAGTCCGTTCGGACATTCAATCATGAAACGTGCATCAGACAAGGGCTTGATGAATGTAACCGTACACCAACTCAGAGATTGGGCAGTAAATGCATACGGCATGGTTGATGACTACCAATTTGGTGGTGGCGCAGGAATGGTCATGATGTGTGAACCACTGGCAAATGCAATTGAAGAGCTAAATGCAAAACATGCGTTTGATGAAATCATTTACCTCACTCCCGATGGGAATGTTTTCAACCAACACATGGCCAATTCGCTCTCCATGAAAAAATCACTGCTGTTCATCTGCGGCCACTATAAAGGCATAGACGAAAGGATAAGAGCGCATTTCATTACAAGAGAAATTTCAATTGGCGATTTCGTACTCAGTGGCGGTGAACTAGCAGCCGCTGTAGTGGTTGATGCCATTGGCAGGCTTATACCAGGCGTTTTAAATGATGAAACGTCAGCACTGTTCGACTCTTTTCAAGATAATTTACTTGCTCCTCCCGTTTACACAAGACCTGAGGATTTCAGGGGATGGAAAGTGCCAGCAGAACTCATGAGTGGAGACCATAAAAAAATCGAGGAATGGAGATATGAACAAGCCTTGAAGAGAACGCAAGACCGCAGGCCAGATATGATTAAGAATGAGGAATAATCCTTGAATCAATTTAATGCCGCTTTTGCATCCAACAACTTTTGATAATTTGGGGTATCCCTCAATTTCAACCGCCTTACCCGATTGAATGCTAAAATTTCCCCTAACATTTCCATCCAATAAAGGGAGAACATATAAATGAATGGAGAAAAAATAGCAATAAAAAAAACGGGTACAGCATCTGAAAAAAGGGCAAAAGAGGAAAGCATGATCCACCAAATAAATCCCAAAATACCAGCAACACCACAAAAAACACTGGTGTAAAAATCTTCTCTTGTTACAGTATAGTCTGCAATCCACTTAGTAATAAAGTAAATAACGTGCCAGAGCATAAAACCAATGAGCGCTAGGGGTGTGGCCAATACAAGAAATATGATTTTAAAGAAGTAAAAGGGCTGATTAGCATGTATTGAATTGCTACTTACCTTATGTTGCTTCAGCATATCCTGGTATTTAAGAAGTCGTTCTTCCTCCAGCTTGAAGTTCTCTTCATTCATAGCAGAAATTTTTTCACACAATTTTCTTGATTGTTTAAAATAAAGATCAGCATCTGATTCACCATCAACCGCTATTTGGAGCAATGACTCAACCAAGGGTGTTCTTTCCGATTGCTTTACGTGGATTACATTTTTTTCAAACAGCTCAAACATATCCCTGTTCAAGGCTGCAATTGCATGATTGGGTTGTGAAAGATAAGAATCACGGTAACCATCCAATTCCATTGCATCTCCAATTCGCACATGGAGTATTGAACGAAAACCGTGATAGGAATAATTAATTGAAACGGTTTGTATTTGTAACACCTTATCAAATTGATCTTCAAATGCAGTTTGTAAGGCAACCCGTGCTGCCCCTTTTTTGAATGGGGCCAATTCCTTTGAAAAGCGACTGAATCCTTCTGGGAAAATCAACAACACATTACCCGCTCTCAGCAGCTCCCTTCCCCGCTCAAAAGTCCTTTTATTTTTTCCCAAGCTTTCCACCCCACTATCAATACTATAGATGGGTATCATGTGAAGACCAGTGAAAATCTTATAGATGATGGGATGAGCAAAGATATCTCCCCTAACATAAAAGTAAAGTGGTCGTCCAAAAAAAACGGACAACACCATCGCATCAAGAAATGACCCAGGGTGATTTGCAATAATGATTGTAGGATGAGATGAACTCAACCGCTCCTTTCCGTCTATTAACACTTTCCTAAAAAATATCCGTAATGTCATCCACATTAAAGCATAACCAAATTTATAGAGCATCCGTTCAAGATAATAAAAAAAAGAAGCAAATCAAAGTATGCTTCCACTTATCAGAAAAGAAACCCACTTGGCAGTTTTTGCAGCTATAACTCAGAATAATTAACGAAATTTGCTCCTTCAAAGCCAACTACGTCAATTCAAGCATGAAATACAACAGAATCCTTTATATACTGATCCTCACGTGGTGCCATTTAAATCTTTATGCACAAGACGGACTTAAATTTCAAGAACAGTTTCAAATAAACATAGCAAAAGCCGGATCACCCATAAAAATTGACGGCATGCTCGATGAAGCTACATGGAGTGGCATAGAGCAAACAGAAAATTTTTGGAGAAAATGGCCCAATGACATAGGGCTACCTAAGAGGCAGACCTATGTGAAGATGAGCTACGATGACAACTTCCTTTACATTGCTGTAAAAGCAATGGATACAAATTACTACGTTGCCCAAACACTGAAACGCGACCAGGGCTTTTTGATGAGTGATGCCATTGCAATTGCCATTGATCCAGTAAATCAACGTACCAATGGGTTTCTGTTTAGTGTAACCCCATACAATGTTCAATCGGAAGACCTTATTTCATCAGGAGTTGCAAGCGATGAAATTAATTTTAGCTGGGACAACAAATGGTATTCAGCCACAAGCAGACATGAAAGTTATTGGATTGCAGAAATTGCTATTCCATTCAAAACCTTGCGTTTCAAGGAAGGTAAAAAAAGATGGGGCATCAACTTCGTTCGCAATGATGTTAAGAGCAATGAATTTTCAACCTGGACGGATATGCCAACCAACTTTCCCTTTTATGATTTTGGATATTCTGGCTCATTGAATTGGGATGAAGCCCCTCCGGTACCAGGCACAAACATATCATTGATTCCTTATATGTCCGGTTCCCTTTCAGGCAATAATGAAGATGGATCAAAATCCGTGGGGAAATTAAATGGTGGATTTGATGCTAAAGTTGCACTAAGCTCTTCACTTAATTTAGACCTGACTGTCAACCCCGATTTCTCTCAGGTTGAAGTGG
>CANJEF010000108.1 GCA_947472965.1 Sphingobacteriales bacterium | reverse complement strand
GGACCACAATTCAAATAATTCAGTTGGAACGTATTTTACGCCACTTGCTTCCTCATGTCCACGCATACGAAACGTCATACACTCGATGAGGTATGGCCTTTGTTGTTTGATACAGTTTTCGCGTGCTGTTTTTATAGTATCATAAACCTCCAGAATATTATTGCCGTCTATTTTAATTCCCTCAATTCCATAGCCAATCGCTTTATCAACCAAAGAATTACATCTGTATTGCTCTGATACTGGCGTGCTCAATCCGTATCCATTGTTTTCAATGATAAAAATCACAGGAAGGTCCCAAACGGCTGCTAGGTTCAATGCCTCATGAAAATCACCTTCCGAGGTTCCCCCATCACCAGTGAATGCCAGGGCGGCTTTTTGTTCTCCCTTTAATTTATACGATAAAGCTGCTCCATCAGCGAGTGCCAATTGTGGACCCAAATGGGAAATCATCCCGGCAATAAAATATTCTTTGGACCCAAAGTGAAAACTTCTCTCACGGCCTTTGCTAAACCCATCCTTGCTGCCTTGCCACTGAAGAAAAAGTTTTTCCAAGGTCATGCCCCGAACAGTGAACACCCCGAGGTTGCGGTGCAATGGCATAATCCATTCATCCGCTTGCATAGCCAGGGCTGCTCCAACAGAGATGGCCTCTTGTCCTATTCCACTAAACCACTTGCCTACTTTGCCCTGTCGCAATAGCACAAGCATTTTTTCTTCGATCAACCTTGGATAAAGAAGGGCTCGATAAAACTCAATGAGTTGTTGGTCGGAAAGGTCCTTGCGGTCAAATTCCATAGCAACTTAAAGGTCGGTCAGTTTTAGGAAATTATAAAAGGAATGTTTTTTAAACCCAAATTTTAGACTACCACCAATTCATAAAACTCATCCGGGTTCAGGTATTTTTTTGCAAGCGAATTAAGCTCTTCAGAACCGATGTTTTTAATAGTGTCGACAGAGCGATAAAAAAACTGATCATCAAGGTTATTCAAGATCAGGTTCTTCCACCTACCAATGATTTGAAATGGACCATCAAGATCACCAAGCAAAGTGCCTATCAAATAATTCTTAACAAGCAACAACTCCTCCTCTCCAATTTTTCCTTCTCGAAGTCGTTCCATTTCATAATATATTTCATGGATGGTGGCACTGCATACATCCCTTCCTGCTTCAGTGCTAATCATCCAGGCACCGGCATGAACATGGTTCATCAGATAACTGTAAATGCCATAGGTATAGCCTTTGTCTTCCCGAATATTTGTCATCAATCTAGAACCAAAAAATCCACCATAGAGTGCATTTAAAACCTGCACCTTGGGAAAATCTGGATGGTGCCTAGTTGGAAATGGACGTGCGATGCGGATTGCAGCTTGCACACCATCGGCATCATTGAGGATATTGGACTTCTTCTCTTCAGAAGGAACAATATGGTGTGTGGGTTCAACCATTGATGTTTGATTTAATGGAATTGATCCAAAAAATCGATTAAGCATTTCAGCATAGTTGCCGGGAAGTATGCCGGCGATGAACATAGTACAATGCCCATGGATATAATAGGCTTCATGATATTTTTTGATGGCAGTCCGATCGAGGTTGTCATAATCCTCCATGTGAGAATAAACTCCATAGGGATGGTTGAAACCAAAAAGCAGTTCATCAATTTTTCTACCCGCAATGAAATCGCATTTTTTTAAATTGACAGCAAGCCGCTGCTTCATATTTTGTTTATAAATCTGTAACTCTTGCTCAGGGAAAACGGCATCCAGAATCAACTCCTGAACAATTGGTAACAAATGCTCCAATTGCCGCGTAAGGCAATGCAAGGATATCACAGCCGTTTCATTGTAACAACTCCTACTCAAATAAGCTCCATAGAAATCAATAAACTCATTGATCTCATAGGCTGTTTTTGTGGTAGTGCCATTCTTGAGAAGAAAGTTTGTAGCTGATGCAATATTTTTTTCTGTCTCAAACCAATTGCCTGCCTTGAAAACCCATTCAAGTTGAATCACTTCTTCTGTTCCTGCGTGAATTGCATAAACAGGAACTCCGTTATCCAACGCAAAGACTGTTGGCTTTTTTAATTCAATTTTATATTCAATAGCATCTTTAATATGCGGAACCGTTTTTCTATCTGGCATGTGTTTTTTTGTATTTTAAATTTATTTTTCTGCCAGGTACCAAAGGGTATTGCTATTTGCAGGTTTCAACATATTTGAAGCAATGGCATGGATTTCGTTTACGGTTACGTCCTGGTATTTTTTAAATTCACCATTCATCATTTCACCATCGCCCAGCAATTCATAATAGGCAAGACTTCCAGCACGGTTCATCACACTCATATCCTCGAATGCCATTACGCTTTCAGTTTTATTTTGAACCTTTTGAAGTTCGCGCTGCTCAATGGTGTTATTTCTAACCTTATCCAGTTCCTCCTCGATAGCATCCTCCGCAACTTGCATATCAACTCCTTCGATGAGCTGTCCCTCGATGGTGAACAAGCCACGATCCATGCTTCCAAAATGATAACAGCTGATATTGGCAAACAACTGCTTTTCTTTTACTAGTGATTGATACAACCTTGACGAAGCACCGCCACCCAAAATATCAGACAGGAGATCTGTTGCATAATAGTCATCATCCCGACGTGCACACATATGCCAGGTCTTGTAAATTGCATCCATCGGAACTTTTTTGTGCAGGGTCATTCTCCGTTGCTCTTGCTGTATCGGCTCTTGGGGAAGTCGCCTATCATACTTTTCACCGGAGGGAATATCACCAAACCATTTTTCAGCAAGTTCCTTCACTTTTTCCAAGTCTATATTCCCGGCAACAACAAGAATGGCATTGACAGGAGTATAATGTTTGAAGAAAAAATGTTTTACGTCGTCGAGCTCTGCATTTTCAACATGCGACAACTCTTTACCAATGGTCATCCACCTGTAAGGATGCTGCTTATATGCCAATTCACGCATGATATGCCACACATCTCCGTATGGCTTGTTTATATAATGCTCCTTGAATTCTTCACAAACAACTTTACGCTGTACATCCAAACTCTTTTTGCTAAAAGCAAGGCTTAACATGCGGTCGCTTTCAAGCCAAAAGGCAGTTTCTATATTTTCTGCTGGAAGCTGGCAATAATAGTTGGTAAGATCGTTGGTGGTGTAGGCATTGTTTTCCCCACCGGCATTTTGCAAGGGGTCGTCATAATCAGGGACATTGATGGATCCCCCGAACATCAAGTGCTCAAATAAATGAGCAAAACCTGTCTGTTCAGGATTTTCATCACGCGCGCCAACATCATACAACACATTTACAACAGCCATCGGCGTGCTTTTGTCCTCATGAACCAATACCTTAAGACCGTTTGAAAGCGAGAAACGTTGAAATTGAATCATTCTGCAAATATCCTTAAATTAATTTAAAAGGCTGTTGAGGCAAGTGGATGAAAAGATAGATATTATTGCCAACAATCATAAAATACTGATTGTTCTCAATGTTATCAATTTATATTCATCATTTCTAGATACCAGAAATTTTATTTTTTCTGTAGACATTTGTATGATATTCTTATACTGCTGAAGGTTTTTACTGAAGTCATTATTAACTGAAAGAATAATATCACCTACCAAGAATCCCGCTTTGTTGGCAGGAGAGCCCTCAACCACTTCATCAACCATCACTATGCCATTAACAAAAAAAAGTGAAAGCCCGGAATAGGTATAATCAAACAAATCCCGAAAATGCGAATTGGGTATGATGTGTATTTCGCTTTTTTTATAATTCAATGTTACATTGAACCTTCTCAATATGTCATTTCCGATAACACCTCCTAAATATGGATATGAAGTAATGTTATTTTCGTCGTTGAATATCAATGTAGGCACCTTCAAAAACCGATATGGGCCAACACGTACTTCCTTTATGGTGGTTAGCTTCATAT
This sequence comes from Sphingobacteriales bacterium, assembly GCA_947472965.1. Next base: position 1,496 of record CANJEF010000108.1, on the reverse strand, counting down.
CAAGCTTCCCACCCGTTCCTTCAGCTTGTGTAATTACCGGTTTTTTTCTTTTCTTTTTCAATACCATGGAGTCTGAAACATATTCTTCAGACATCAGTAAATTGAGCCCGGCCCCTGTATCAAAATAAAATCGTTGCGTAAGCTTGCGGCTATCCTTCAGCTTAATTGTTTGGATGGGCAAGGTGGTAAACAAAGGATTCAGCAGATGCCCTCCCTTCGGGTACGTATAATCACCCTGGGAATTGACTGTGATGGTTTGTTTATCATAATTGATCGATACGATATAGCGGCTCAAAAAATTATACCCAATGATTCCGTCAATATGTATTCCATAAGAATAACTCAAGACCTCATAATCGTTCACATGAAAATCGAGGTTCGTTACATCGAGTCCGGGTAAATGAAGTGTAGCAGCATATAAAAAAGGCACTTTCCTGATTCCTGCTATTCCCCGAATCGTTCTTTCTGAAGGTACCACCTTGATGCCAAGTCTCGCAACCGTGGAAGAATCCAAGGAAATGCCCCCGCTGCCCGTATCCAAAATGAAATTCAGTGAATCAGGGTGGTTATTAACCGTTGCCTGCAAAAGAATAACTCCTCCAGTAAGTGAAGTGAAATGGAAAGTTGTCAGTTCCTTGGAAGGTTCTTCCATGAATTGCTCCTGTGACCACCCAAATTGAACAAGGATGATCAGTAAAAAAGTAAAAACGGATATTTTAGCCTGTTTGAACAATATTATTGAATGATAGGGTTAAATCCAAGAAGTCTAACAAATCAAGTTAACTCATTTTTAAACCATTCATGCACTAACTTTGTTCTCTACATGATGAAAAATATGAACCTGTTTAATAATCTATACGAAAAGGCATTGAATCTTGAATTTCTCACTGCGGAAGAAGGACTGCTACTTTTCAATGAAGCGCCCTTGACGGAATTAATGTTTGTTGCCGACGAGCTCAGAAAAAAACAGGTTCCCCATGGAAAAGTGAGTTGGCAAATCGACCGCAATGTAAATACCACCAATGTTTGTATAGCCAACTGTAAATTTTGTAATTTCTACCGAATCCCCGGCCACGCCGATGCCTATATCACGGATATGGACACGTATAGGAAGAAAATCCGCGAAACCCTTCAATGGGGAGGCGATCAGTTGCTATTGCAAGGAGGTCACCATCCGGAACTGGGATTGGATTTTTACACTAAAGTTTTCAGTGACATCAAAAATGAATTCCCAGATATAAAGTTACATACACTCGGACCACCAGAAATAGCGCACATCACTAAACTTGAAAAATCAACCCATACTGAAGTATTAAAAGCGTTGAAAGAAGCTGGCATGGATTCACTGCCTGGAGCAGGAGCTGAAATTCTTGTTGACCGTGTTCGCAGGTTGGTGAGTTATGGGAAATGCGATTCACAGGAATGGCTTGATGTAATGGCTGCTGCACACCAATTGAATATAACCACTTCCGCTACCTTGATGTTCGGACATGTTG